>NZ_JACNDU010000015.1:0-132573 GCF_017351735.1 Pseudomonas sp. FW300-N2A2
AAAGGGGCAAGAGCGCTTGGTTACTTGGCGCTTCTCCAAGTGACTCGCCGTAAGGGCGAAACCAATAGCCGCCGTTACCAAAGAAACGGATATGTACACAATCAAAACGAGCGAACGCCAGACCTCAAGACCGCTTCGCCGGCAAGCCAACGCCTACAAGGTCAGGCTCAGGATTCAACTGCTCCCACAACTCCGCCGCACCGGGAAATTCCGTGCCGTCTTCGGCACTCATATCATCCGGATCATAACGACTCAAACACCCCTCCCCCAATGTCGCGGGAGCCTTGGAAGTAGCTTTGTCC
Source organism: Pseudomonas sp. FW300-N2A2 (assembly GCF_017351735.1). Taxonomy (NCBI): domain Bacteria; kingdom Pseudomonadati; phylum Pseudomonadota; class Gammaproteobacteria; order Pseudomonadales; family Pseudomonadaceae; genus Pseudomonas; species Pseudomonas sp. FW300-N2A2. Next base: position 303 of record NZ_JACNDU010000015.1, read on the forward strand.
AGTGGATCAGCCATGGTCATGTCCTCAGTGCAGAAACGGCGAAGGGCCTGGAACGATTGAACGCCCAGGCCCTTCGAATTTCAACCGCGTCGTGTGACGGTCAGAACACTACTGTCTTATTACCGTGCACCAGCACCCGATCTTCCAAGTGATAACGCAGACCGCGAGCCAACACCATTTTCTCGACATCACGACCGAAACGCACCATATCTTCGATGCTGTCGCTGTGGCTGACGCGCACAACGTCTTGCTCGATGATCGGGCCCGCGTCCAGCTCTTCGGTCACGTAGTGGCACGTCGCACCGATCAACTTCACCCCACGCATGGAAGCTTGGTGATACGGCTTGGCGCCGACGAACGACGGCAGGAAGCTGTGGTGAATGTTGATGACCTTGTGCGCATACTCGCTGCACAACTCGGGCGGCAGGATTTGCATGTAGCGGGCAAGTACCACCACTTCGGCATCGTGCTGTTTGACCAGGCGCGAGACTTCGGCGAACGCCGGCTCTTTATCCTGCGGATTGACCGGTACGTGGTAGTAAGGAATGCCGTGCCACTCGACCATGCTGCGCAAATCATCATGGTTGGAAATCACACAGGAGATTTCGCAATCCAGTTCATCGCTGTGCCAGCGGTGCAGCAAGTCGGCCAGGCAATGAGATTCACGGCTTGCCATCAACACCACACGCTTCTTCTGCGCGGTATCGGTAATGCGCCAGTTCATCGAGAACTCTTCGGCAATCGGCGCGAACGCCTCGCGGAAAGCCTCGATACCAAAAGGCAGCGAGTCGGCACGAATTTCGTGACGCATGAAAAACCAGCCACTGAGATTGTCCGAGTGGTGGCTCGCTTCAGTGATCCAGCCGTTATGTGACGCCAGAAAGTTACTGACTTTAGCAACGATGCCGACGCGGTCCGGGCAAGCAATCACCAGCCGAAAAGTGCGCATGAGGGGGAAACTCCAGAACTTCGCAAAGGCCGCCATTCTAGCGATTGCGCAAAAAAACTGCAGTATAGATGACACCTCGCGTTGCACGAAGGCCGGTGGCACAAGCGTTGAGGGCTGTCGGTTACCTGCGCGATGGTGATCCTGTCAGCATTCTTCAAGCATTCAATTGTGAATATCTGTGATACCTGCGTCACACTATTTAACTGTACATCCAATTTGCGCCCTATTCATCGCAACTAATTTAAATAAACCCCGGTTAAATGTTTACTTGATGAAACACCCTGACTATTATTGCCGCACTGTCCCCTGCCATCCAGCGCACAACATAAGGTAGTCCCCATGTCCTTGATCAACGAATATCGTGCCACCGAAGAAGCTATCAAAGAGCTGCAAGCCCGTTTGAAGAACCTGTCCCAAGACGACAAACTGCAAACCGAGCTGGAATTCGAAGGCAAACTGCGCACCCTGATGGGCGAATACTCCAAGTCCCTGCGTGACATCATTGCGCTGTTGGATCCAGAATCCAAAACCAAAGCACCACGCGGCGGCGCAGTAAAAACTACTGGCACCAAGCGTGCTCGCAAAGTTAAACAATACAAAAACCCGCACAACGGCGAAGTCATCGAAACCAAAGGTGGCAACCACAAAACTCTGAAAGAGTGGAAAGCCAAGTGGGGCGGCGACGTGGTTGAAGGCTGGGCTACCCTGCTGGGCTAAGCCGCAAAGCTTGTCGCAGACCCATCCGCGACAAAAAAGAACGCCAGCAATCGCTGGCGTTTTTTTATGCCCGAGATTCAGGCCCGTGCATTTTCATTTTCAAAGATTCAAACGTTTGCGCAATGCCTGGACATAATTGTTCCACTCATTGAGCACCTCTTGCTGGAATGGCGTCGCAGTAATGTTCAATTGGGCTGCAGCTTCTACAAATGCTTCCAGGGTATTGGGTGCCCCGCACTCGGGCGCTGACAAACGTTGCTGACAGAATACTCGCCAGCGTTCTTGCTCTTCGAAACTCAACGTTTCGGGAAAGTTACGTGCGCGATATCGAAACAATAATTCAGGCAAACGTTCATCATCGAAAGGCCATTGCTCTTGCGCTAATTGCGCCGGGTCAGCCGCCCGGACTTGCTCACAAAGACGCCGGTCCCGATCACCGATAAAACCATCGTATAACTGTTGTTCAGGGTCTTGGCTCTGAGCGAAATCCTCTCGGGCATAAATGGCCTGAACTTTATCTCGCCAAATTGTTTGTGCGGCACTTAGTCGCAGCGTGCGTTCCTGATAAAGCGCCATATCCAGCCCCAGTCGTTGCTGATCATCGGGACGAAGCACCGACAACGGCGCCACCACCGGGCATTTGTTGATGTGGATGAGTTTGAGCGGTACCGGCAGTTCGCCTTCGGCCAGTTCATCGCGACGGGTATACAAACGCTGGCGCAAGGTCTCGGCATCCAGGTCGAGCAACCCCTGGGGATCCAGGTGCAGGTCACAGACAATCAGCGCGTTCTTGTTGCGCGGATGCCAGGCCAGCGGCAACACCACGCCGACATAACTGCGTGCCGCCGAAAAACGCCCGGAAATATGCGCCATCGGCTGCAACAGCCGAATCTGATCCATCACCTTTTGTTTGCTGCGCAACTGAAACAGCCAGTCGTAGAGCTTCGGCTGTTTTTCCCGGATCAGCCGTGCCAGCGCGATGGTCGCGCGAACGTCCGACAGCGCTTCGTGAGCATTACCGTGATCGATGCCGTTGGCAGCGGTCAGGCGTTCGAGTTTGAGCGTCACCCGTCCTTCGTCGTCCGTCGGCCAAACCAGGCCATCGGGCCGCAAGGCATACGCCGCACGCACCACATCGATCAGGTCCCAGCGACTGTTACCGCCCTGCCACTCGCGGGCATAGGGGTCGAAGAAATTTCGGTACAGGCTGTAACGAGTCATCTCGTCGTCGAAACGCAAGGTGTTGTAACCCGCGCCACAAGTGCCCGGTGCCGCCAGTTGCGCGTGAACCCGAGTCATGAAATCGGCTTCGCTCAAACCGTGTTCGGTCAGTTGGCCCGGCGTGATGCCGGTGATCGCGCAGGCTGCCGGATGCGGCAGGATGTCTTCACTGGGCTGGCAATAAAGATTGACCGGCTCGTCTATGACATTGAGATCAAAGTCAGTGCGCAGCCCCGCCACTTGCAGTGGACGGTCGCAACGCGGGTTGATGCCGGTGGTTTCATAGTCGTACCAGAAGATCGAGGTCACGGGCTATTCCTGAACTGAAGATCGGCGAAGTCTAGGCGTTCACATCCCGCCCCGGCCAGTAATCTTGCATTCAATCACCTCTGACCACGCACCGTGCAATACATAGTTATGTCGTTCCCCCCCGTGAGGCTGCTAGCATCGGACACACAGAGAATCCCGATCAGGCCACATCACCAGGTTGCCCATGCTCGAGACCACAGCACTGCAAAGGAAAGCGACGCTGTCCCCGCCACTGGATACGCGGTATCAGGTTGAAACGCCGGAAGGCATCGACTTGCCACTGCGCCCGGCCGGGTTGATGGTCCGTGCGCTGGCGTTCTCCATCGACCTCGGGCTGCGCGGGCTGATTCTGGGTCTGCTGTTTATCGTCCTCGCGTTTCTGGGGAAACTCGGCGCCGGGCTGGGCTCGATCCTGCTGTTCGCAGTGAGCTGGTGGTACATGGTGTTGTTCGAAGTGCTCAATCAGGGGCGCTCGCCGGGCAAGCAATGGATGGGCCTGCGGGTGGTGCAGGATGACGGCACGCCGATCGGCTGGTCCGCTTCGCTGTTGCGCAACCTGCTGCGATTTGTCGACCTGTTGCCGTTCGGCTATTTCCTCGGCGCCATCAGTTGCCTGCAACACCCCAGCTTCAAACGCCTCGGCGACCTCGCCGCCGGCACGCTGGTCATTTACCGCGAACAGCCGCTCACCCGACCGCAAGTACCCGACGTCGAACCGCGACGTCCGGCCTTCGCCATGACGCTGACCGAGCAACGCGCCATCCTAGGGTTTGCCGAACGCCAGGGTGAACTCTCCGAAGCGCGGGTCAATGAACTTGCCTCTATCCTCGCCCAACCGTTGAACGTCCCAGCGCCACGGGCGGTGTCGGAACTCAACGGCATCGCCCGCGGCTTGTTGGGCCCCGCATGAAGCAAAGTCTTTTCGAGAATCGCCACAAGGCTGAATGGGCGCAGTTTTCCCTCATGCTCGACAGTCTGGAGCGCAACAAAGACACCTCACGTGTCGCCAGTTTTGCGAAAGACTATCGCCGGCTCTGCCAGCACCTGGCGTTGGCTCAGGAACGTGGATACAGCAGTTTCCTGATCGACTCGTTGCAGCAACAGGTCCTGCGCGGGCATCAACAACTTTATCGACATCGCAGCCGCCTGGGTGCCAATGTGCTCGGCTTCATCCTCTCGGATTTTCCGCGGCTGGTGCGCGAACAGTGGCGCTTCGTGCTGGCCGCCAGCCTGATGTTTTTCGGCAGCCTGATCGGCTTCGCACTGTTGGTGTATCTGTTCCCGGACCTGGTCTACAACCTGATCCCGGCGCAACAGGTCAGCGACATGCAAAGCATGTACGACCCCAGCTCCGGACACCTGGGTCGCTCGGCGGAACGGGCGGCCAGTGAAGACTGGGTGATGTTCGGCTTCTACATCATGCACAACATCGGCATCGCTTTTCAGACGTTCGCCAGCGGTTTGCTGTTTGGCCTGGGCAGCGCGTTTTTCCTGTTCTTCAATGGCTTGATGATCGGCGCGGTGGCCGGGCACCTGACACAGATCGGCTACGGGCAAACCTTCTGGTCGTTCGTGATCGGCCACGGTGCTTTCGAACTCAGCGCCATTGCCCTGGCGGGTGCCGCCGGCCTGCAACTGGGCTGGGCATTGATCGCACCGGGGCGCCTGCCACGCGCCGAAGCGTTGCGAGTCGCGGCGCGCAAAAGCGTATTACTGATTTGCGGGGTCATGCTGTTTCTGTTGATCGCTGCATTTATCGAAGCCTACTGGTCATCCATGACCGGGCCGGCGCCGATGACCAAGTATCTGGTCGGCGCGACGCTGTGGTTTTTGGTAGCAATGTATCTGCTGTTTGCCGGACGGACTAGTCATGCGCCTGAGTGACGCGACCGTGGTGATCCGCCCTCGAACAACCTGGGAAGCCATGGACCTCGGCGTCCTGCTGAGCCAGCGGCACCGACGCCTGTTGATGACCAGCTGGGCCATGGTGACCTTGCCGGTTTTCGCCTTGCTCTCTTTGTTGTTGTGGGATTCACCGTCCCTCGCCGCCTTCATTTTCTGGTGGCTGAAACCGGCGTTCGAACGCCTGCCGCTGTACATCCTGTCCAAAGCCATGTTCGGTGAAACGCCCACCTTGAAACAGGCGCTGCGCCAATGGCCGCGACTGCTCAAGCCACAACTGCTCGCCAGTCTGACCTGGCGACGCTTGAGTCTGAGTCGCAGTTTCCTGATGCCGGTGGTGCAACTCGAAGGCCTGAGTGGGCAAGCGCGGCAACAGCGCTTGCAGGTGCTGTTGCAACGCGACGGCGGCGCGGCGCGCTGGCTGACGATCATCGGCGTACATCTGGAAAGTGCACTGTGGATTGGCTTGATGGTGCTGTTTTATCTGTTCCTGCCGCAACAGGTTGAACTCGACTGGAGCTGGCAAACGCTGCTGTCCGCCGCCACACAAGACTGGCGCTGGCTGGAACACCTGACCAACGTGTTTTACGTGTTGGTGCTCGTGGTGTGGGAACCGGTTTACGTGGCCTGCGGCTTCAGCCTTTATCTGAACCGGCGCACGGTGCTGGAGGCCTGGGATATCGAGTTGGTGTTCCGTCGTCTGCGCCAACGCTTGAGCAGTACCGCCGTCACCCTGCTGCTGGCGGCATTTCTGCTGATGCCAGCGGCGCAAACCGTGTGGGCCGCCGAGCCCGCGATCTCACCGGACAGCCCGCGTCTGCTGGACCAGCCTCTGACCAGCCAGGCGTCCCGGGACAGCATCAAGGCGATCCTCGATCAGCCGCCATTCAAGAACAAGGAAACGGTCACCCGCTATCGTTTTGGCGGCGAAGACAAACCCGCCGCCGAAACACCGGACGATGGCAAGGCCCCCGAGTGGCTGAAGGCGCTGCTCAAGTTGCTGGATAACCAGCGTTTCGGTGCATTGGCCACCCTGATTGAAGTGCTGCTGTGGGGTACGGTGATCGGGGTCATCAGTTTGTTGATCTGGCGTTACCGCGACTGGTTGCAGGCGTTCGTCAGTCGCCGACCGAGGTTGCCGCGCAAAGTTGCACGGCCGCTGCCACAGCAAGCATTCGGCCTGGATCTCAACCGTGAAACCCTGCCTGCCGACATCGCCGCCAGTGCGGAAAGCCTCTGGCAAACCAACCCGCGTGAAGCTCTCGGATTGCTTTATCGCGCCCTGCTCAGTCACTTGCTGCACGACTACAACATGGCGCTGAAACCGGCCGACACCGAAGGCGAAGTGCTGGAGCGCGTTGAACACCTGCAGCAACCCGCACTGCTGACTTTCAGCAAAAAACTGACGGGGCACTGGCAGAACATGGCCTACGGGCATCGCCTGCCCCCCGCGCAGGTGCAACAGGAACTCTGTGATGGCTGGCGGGCGCTGTTCAGTTCGGGAGCGGCGCATTGAACCGGCGTCTCTGGCTGGCGGTCGGCGTGTTCATTGCCGTGCTGTTGGCTGTGCTGAGTGTTTATCTGTTCTTCAAGGCAACGCCCTATCAGGCAGACATCGATCACGGCCCTTCGCCCGAAGCCCAGGCCAACCCTTATCTGGCCGCCGAACACTTCCTGCGCAAACAGGGCCTGACCGTCGGCCATGCCAACAGCCTCGACGTGCTGCCGACGCTGGACCCGCGCCAGCACAGCCTTTTGTTGCTCGGCGACCGGCAAAACATGACGCCACGGCAGATTGACCAAGTGATGAACTGGACCCGCGCCGGTGGGCGCCTGTTGTTCATCGCCGAATCACTGTGGGATGAAAAAACCGGCCAAAGCAATGACCTGCTGCTCGACCGGGTGCAGGTGCACCAGTCACTGAGCAAAGACCTCAAGGACCCGCCACCCGCTACCGGTGAGGATCCTTACCCCAACCTGACCAAACTGTATCTTGAGGATGAAGACGCCCCGGCCTACGCCACCTTCGATACCGCGTTCCATCTCGAAGACCCGAACAATCTCGCGCAAGCCTGGGCCAACAGCGGCAAGGCCACGCACATGATGCAACTCAACCAAGGGCTGGGCTCGATCATTGTGGTCACCGACGCCGACCTGTGGAAAACCCCGGCCATCGACCAGTACGACAATGCCTGGCTGCTCTGGTACCTGACCGCGGACACCCAGGTGACGCTGCTGTTCAACACCGATCACGACAGCTTGCTGACCTTGTTGCTGCGCTATTTCCCTCAGGCATTGGTCGCGCTCATCGCCCTGATCGGCCTTGGCCTCTGGCATGTCGGTGTGCGCCACGGTCCATTGATTGAACCGGCGCCGAGAGCCCGTCGACAACTTCAGGAACACCTGCGTGCCAGCGCCGATTTCATCTTGCGCCGCAGCGGTCAGGACAGTCTGCTGCAAGCCTTGCAGCAAGACATCCTGCGCCGGGTACGGCGTCGTCATCCCGGTTTTGATCAACTCGGCGTCGCCGAACAATGGCTGGTGCTCGCACGCCTGACCGGCCAACCCACACGCGCTATCAGCCAGGCCATGAGCCCGCGACCGAAGCAACGGCTGTCCAGCGTTGAATTCAGCCGTCAGGTCGCCCACCTGCAAACCTTGAGGAACGCCTTATGAGTGAACGGATCGAGCCCGGCGCGCCTAGCCATGCCGAGCAGCAACGCCAGCGCGCCAGTTATCTGGCCCAAGCGATAAGAGTTGAATTGCAAAAAGCCGTGATCGGCCAGAACACGGTGATCGATGACGTACTCACCGCGTTGATTGCCGGCGGTCATGTGCTGCTCGAAGGCGTGCCGGGGCTGGGCAAGACCTTGTTGGTGCGCGCCCTCGCCCGCTGCTTCGGTGGCGAATTCGCGCGCATTCAGTTCACCCCGGACCTGATGCCCAGCGATGTCACCGGCCACGCGGTGTATGACCTGCAAACCGAGCAATTCAAACTGCGCAAAGGGCCGCTGTTCACCAACCTGCTGCTCGCCGACGAAATCAACCGCGCCCCGGCGAAAACCCAGGCGGCGCTGCTCGAAGCCATGCAGGAACGGCAAGTCACCCTCGAAGGTCGCGCCCTGCCCATCGCGCAACCGTTCATGGTGCTCGCCACGCAAAACCCCATCGAACAGGAAGGCACTTACCCGCTGCCGGAAGCCGAGCTTGACCGCTTCATGCTCAAGGTACGCATGGACTACCCCGACGCCGAACAAGAGCTGAACATGGTGCGTCAGGTCAGCCGTTCGACCCGGGCCGACATGCTCGATGTGCAACCACTGCGCACCGTGTTGCAAGCCAAGGACGTGCTGGCCTTGCAACGTATCGCCAGTGATTTGCCCCTGGACGACCAAGTCCTCGACTACGCCGTACGCCTGGCCCGCACCACCCGCAGCTGGCCCGGCCTGACCCTCGGCGCCGGGCCTCGGGCGTCCATCGCGCTGGTGCGCTGCGCACGAGCACGCGCCTTGTTGCGCGGCGGCGAATTCGTGATTCCGGATGACATCAAGGGTTGCGCGCTGGCGGTGTTGCGCCATCGCGTACGCATCGCACCGGAGCTGGATATCGAAGGGCTGGAGGTCGATCACGTGCTGCGGCAACTGCTCGATCAAGTGCCGGCGCCACGTCTGTGAAACCCTCGCGCCTGCTGCTGATCTGGCTCGCAATCCTGCTGGCCATAGGCATCGTGCTGGGCACCTTGCGCGCACTGGACATTGCGCTGCCCTCAAGCCTTTTGTCGATCCAGTGGGGTTTATTGCTGGCGCTACTGGCCCTGGCAATACTCGATGCTGCCCGCCTCACACGCCTGCACTCGCCCCGGATAACACGACAAATGCCCGGCAGCCTGGCCCTCGGTCGCTGGAGCGAAGTCCGACTGGACGTTGAGCACAACTTTCCCCAACCACTGACGGTCCAGATTTTCGACCACGTCCCCGACGGCCTGAACTTCGAAAACCTCCCCCTGTCAGTCGAACTTCAGCCCGGCCAGCACAGCCAGGTCGGCTATCGCCTGCGCCCGCTCAAACGTGGCCACTTCAGCTTCGATCACTGCGAAATCAACCTGCCCAGCCCATTGGGCCTGTGGTCCGGCAAACGGCTTCTGAGCGTCACCGACCACACCCGCGTCTACCCCGACTTCGCCCGCCTCTACGGCGGCCAACTGCTGGCGGTGGACAACTGGCTCAGCCAGCTCGGCGTACGCCAACGACAACGACGTGGCCTGGGTATGGAGTTTCATCAGTTACGGGAATTTCGCGAAGGCGACAGCCTGCGCCAGATCGACTGGAAAGCCACCGCCCGGCAACGCACACCGATTGCCCGGGAGTATCAGGACGAGCGCGATCAGCAGATTATCTTCATGCTCGATTGCGGAAGGCATATGCGCAGTCATGATGGCGAACTGGCGCATTTCGATCATGCGCTGAATGCGTGTTTGCTGTTGAGTTACGTGGCGTTGCGTCAGGGTGATGCGGTGGGTCTGAGTACCTTTGCCAGCGATCAACCGCGTTATCTCGCTCCGGTTAAAGGTGCCGGTCAGCTCAACGTGCTACTCAATGCTGTTTACGATTTGGACAGCAGCCAGCGCCCCTCTGATTATCAGGCTGCCATCAGCCAATTAATGGCCCGACAGAAGCGCCGAGGATTGGTGATATTGATCACTAACCTGCGGGATGAAGACAATGAGGAACTGATAAGCGCTGTTCAACGGCTGAGCAAGCAACATCGCGTATTGATAGCAAGCATGCGCGAAGAGGTCCTCGACACCACACGACAAATGACGGTGCAAACCTTGTCGGAAGCGCTGAACTACAGCGGAACAGTTGACTATTTGAACTCACGAGCAGAACTCCATGAACGCTTGGTCGCCCATGGAATTCCGGTAAAAGATGTCCGCCCCAGAGAGCTGGGACCAGAATTGGTGACACAGTACCTGGCCTGGAAACGCAGTGGAGCTCCTTGACTGCTTTTTCACTTGGACGAATGGGTGGATATCACTCATATCGACACATCAATCCGGTCTCCAACACTCAACGTTATCTACGGTGAGACTCTTTAACTCCAATGGAGGCAGCTCGATCTGAATATCAAAATCGGTAGTCCGCAATCCTCTTGCACCCGTAATGTCGGCACCATGAATTTGAAGAGCAACAGATTGATCAGCCTGAAGTACAGTGAGGGTGTGCCTTAGATAAGGATTCCAGCTTTCGTCCTCCACCAAGTCTTTTTTCTTCCCACTTAAATCAATCGAATCCTCCGTACCGTTACTGAACCTTAGAATAACCTTCGAGCCTGGACCATCGCCTTTGTTCTCATATTGAAAGCCCAACAAATACTCAACTTGCGCAAATTGCGAATCCGTAAAGGATGCCGTTGAAACAGACTGCGAGTAGACTCTTTTCCCGTTCAACATCAAAAAGTTTCCGTACAAAATACTTTCATACCACCCCTCCCCACCGCCGCTACCAACGCGCTGCCAATTCGTGTCCCAGCCACTAGGAAACCTCCCGCTTTTTACCAGATTACGACCACGGATTTTTTCTGCACTCATGATGCTCACCTTTCTCTGTTAGCTGCTGTTGTAGTATTCGAAACGCTTCGAATTTGATAGGGCCACTCAGCCGGGCAACAGGTCCATCACAGCATTTGTGTAGTCGTTTCCTCCCGCCTTCGCCAGATAACGAACCTCGACAATGATATCTGTCAAGCTGTCAATCAAGGCCTTCTGTCGCGTGTCGTGCCGTGTAAAGTGCAGTTGCCATCTGGATACCGCACCTGTCCCCTCAAAGGGCAAATAGCGCTCATCACCAAACATCATTTGATGCAAACCGGCATCCTCAATTCCGCGGCTGACGCCTATTTGTTGATGGCTGCGCAGATTTAAAAGAACATACGGTGGCGGCATTTGATCCTTGTCGCCATAAAAGTAATCGAGTATCCCAATGTCTGGTTTAAGCACCGTGGTACTGGCGATTTGCGTCAGTGTTGCGCATACATCCCTGTAAGGGCCAAGTACAACCGGGAGAGTTATCGAAACGCTGACAATCTGGCGACAGTAGTGCCCTGGATAATCGCAGTCAAATAATTGCTGGGTAAATTCAAAGTCGAATTTCCCTGTCTCTTTTATTCCTTTAAGTACGTTATCCCAGTCTTTTTTCGGCTTAATAAATTCGCCCGCTTCAAACAGCTGACGCAGAGAAACTGTCTTGATCAATTCCAGGCGACGCTCGTTTCGACTGAGGAACTCCTTCTCAAGCGACATCAAGTCAAACAGCATGGACTCGCCAGCGCACAAGCCGTAGTAGTTATCCATCCACATATTGGGGCGAATGATCTGCGAATCGAAGTCGCCCATTTCGTACTGAAAACCGGTTTCGGCACTCAGGCACAATCCGGCGACTGCATCGTATGCCTGGAAGTACAGCACAGCCATCTGGCTCAATAGCCAGCGGTACAGTTCGACATTGGTTGAACGGGTTTTATAGAACGAGTACACATCCTGAGCATGAGCGTTGGCTCTTTCAGCATGTTCCAGGCTGGCTCGCGCAGCATAGACCGCATGCATCTGTGCTGCTATTTGCGCGTCCAATACTTGCATTTCACGTTCACCTTGATTGAGCGCCAGTCCCCACTCTTCCGATCTGCGTCCATAGTGAGAGCTGGTTGCTGACCTGTCCGCGGCAATCAGTTCTTTTTCCGCCGCGCCTCCCAGCAATAGTCCCATTGCTCGAAATGAACTGCCGAATATGATGCCGCCGGTACCCGCAGCAAAGCCCATGATCACCATATTCGGCGCATTATTAGCGTAGCCTTCTGCGACGTAAGCCTGGCTCGCATCGCTCATATCAGTCCTGGCTGCCATTTGGTCCTCAAGCGCAGCTACTTCCCCCGCAGACACGTTCTGATCAAGCAACTGGCGATAATGATCGATGCGCCCATCAATCACTTTCTTGCTTTCCTGCAGCGACTTCAGCGACTCTTCCTGTTGTTTCAGCGACTCCTGTTGGATCGCCCTGGCGTAGGCGCCCAGTTCAATTTGCTGCTTTTGCAACTGCTCCTCGAGCAAACTTCGGTCACGTGCTTCCATGCATTGTCGGACTTCGCGGCCAAAACCGATGAGTGTTTGCACTGCGTTTTGGGCCGTGCTCAACATGACCCGGAACCGATAGTGCGGAATATTGCGCCAGCCCCCCGCACTACGGGATGCACCGGACGATCCACCTGCCTGAGCTTGAAGCAACTTCTTCGGGTCTGTCGGTGCAGCAAATAGAGGGATAGACGACTGTTTGCCATCAATCGTCAAGTTATTGCGCATATTGCTAAGGCAGTTGTCGATGTATTTCCAGATACCCAGTACATCTTCATTGGCTGTGGGGCGGAAAACATCTTTTCTAATAATTGAAAAGTCAGTTAACCCGGAAATTCGGGCCGGCAAATTCGCCACCTGTACGTCCAGGGTACGACTGAAATTTTCCAATGCACTGTGAGTGCCGGCCTGGCGACGGGCAAGAATCTTGTCCACACTAGTCGGTTCCCAATGGCTCATAGCCTTCGCTTTGGGAGCATCACCCATCAGAAACAGAGCACGGATATACTGCAGTTTTGCCGCCGCCAGACTGTCGCGGGTCAAATGCCGGTAAAGCGAATCGGCATGGGCAATGATGCACCGTACATAAGCGATAAAAATCGCTTTACGGTAATGAATGCGTTTTGCAAAAGCGATGGCATCGGGGTCCACCAAGTCTTTGGCAACAAAACTGATATCACCCGATTCCAGCAAAGGCCGACAGAGCCAATAACGCTCATTGTTAACCATTGCGCCAGGACGGTTCTCCCGCAGCTGTGGATTAAAAATGTAGTGATACCAGTTTTGTGACTCTCGATAGTTGCGCTCTTCAGCCAGTCGATAGGCGATCAAAAACGGCAGGTGAAAAAATAACTCCCAATAAAACATGCCATGGGCACTGTTGAAGTCCATAGGAATGGTCAATGGATTCGGTGCCTTATCGGGCGACTCCCAAGGCGCGGGCTCGTGAGTAAACTGGGTGGATCTGGACAATACTTCGTCAATGGAAATCGCCGCTTTAGCGACAAGTTTATCGCCAAAGGTAGAGTTAAGCTGGACCCATTTCAACTCGGTACCCAATGGCCGCAGGTCCAGAAACTGCCCTCCAGAACCCTGCTTGCTGATCAATGGCACAGGACTGGTATTTGGCACTTGCAACACTTCCAGCTTATAACGATTGCGACCATACTCTTCGTCGCTGCTTCCCCATACTATGTCGAAGCTCTTGTTGACAGGATTACCTGTCCAGCCATGTTCAATCCAACCAGACTGCCCCCAACCACTCAATTCAACGGTGCCTTTCCAGGTATCCGCCGCAATAATGCCTCCATCAATTATTTTCAGCTCCATCTGCGCTGTCTCTGGTTTCTTTTGCACCTCCAACCTATTAACGGAATTGCCTAAAAACACCTCATTGGCAGCGCTGGACGAACCATAAGCGATAAAAAATCCAGCGCCGCTACGAACGCTACTGGATGACAGCATCCATAGTCTTTCCAGTTGAGCATGAGTCAGCGTAATACCTTTTATCAACTTAACGCCAAACGCCGTACTGACAAAATCAGCCTCGGTAATCGATACCAGTACATCGGCAGTCTCCGCACCTTCATTCTCTAAATGCAAAGAAAAACTAAAGCCTATCTTACCCTGATGATGGCAAGTCAGCTTGATGCCTTTCGCCCCGACTTTTGAAAGCTCAAAATAGGTCATCAATGACAGGACATGTGCACTATTAGCAAACACCAAATGATTCAACGTATAGTCAGGTCTATCAACTTCACACACACCCTGGACCTGCAACACATTAGTAATCACCTCCTCCCCACCGACTATATTCAATCGACTTTTTAAACTTATATTGGTCGATATGTACTTACTGATTAATCCTTCCTGTGTGGAGTCACCTGTTGTGGACACCGATGCCGGAACAAGCGACTGGCGTACGAGGGAACGCTCGTTGATGTGCAACTGATGCTGCAATGCCATGGGATTCGCAAATCGCCCATTGATCAATACTTCGAGACTTTCCTCCTGAGCATCTTGCGGTTCGAACCTTGAGTTCAATGACGCAAACATCCACCCGGGCTTCTCTTCGTCAACCCTCCACATGGCGTCCTTCGACGACTCGATGGGTACATCCGTTGTCGTAAAGCAAACGGCTAATACATCATCCACGTATTTGCGCGCCCCTCCAAAAGTGACCGCCAGCAGACGTGCGGAATCCTTGGGTACAACCGAGAAGTCCTTTTTTCCGAGACTGATGGGAAGTGACCAACGGCCATTGATCGCCAGCTGGGACAGTTTCATTTCCAGATGCCACTGACCCGGAACGACTGTACCGTTCTCAAAGTGCAGATCCGGATCACGAATGCCCTCGACATACACGACCATCAACCGTCCAGCAAAATAAACAGGCCGGATGGCCAATACGTCAGGGCCTAGCGGTAGATCAATAGGCAGCCATTCACTCCAGCATGCCGGATGCAGATACTTGCTTTCCTGTTTTAGCTCAACAGTTGCCTTACGCCAATAATAACCGCAGGGTTCTTCCCGACGACGACCTAAAAAATAATACACCGCGTTCTTGAACTGCTCGCTGCCATCTTCGGTTTCATCTATATAAGCAGATATCAGATCGAGATTGCAGGTCTCCACAAACCTTTTAAGGTGTTCATAAAGGGCCTTCTGCACAGCCGTATTACTCACACTGGCTTGTGCAAGATCGTCTTCCAGAGCTTTGAAGGAAGCAGTTTTATTCAGGCGCATCACCGGATTTATATAGTTCTCTGCATAATACTCAAGAGTTGAGTAACCCGCCCAATCACTAATATTGCAATAACGCTTATGCCAGGCTTCCAACTCTTCCTTGGAAAAGTCCCTTTGGTGGCCGGGCTCCATACCACAGTAAATAGCGCCAATATAGACCTGCATTGCAGCAATGGCTTCAGCCACTCGGGACGAGTCCACTAATGAGCTGACTTGAGTATCCAGCAACAAGTATTGAAACAGATCTTCAAGCGAAGACAGCTCTGGAATTTCAGGTTTTGCGGGGGCCACCTTTGCACGATAAAAGTCGGCCAGCGCTTCGCTGCGATACTCATCAAGCACACCAATAATGGACTTTTCCATTTTATAATCCCTTTCGAAATACCTTCTTCGGAATTTGAAAAAAACGCTACCGCAGCATTCAGTTGAATACCATTAATCAATTACCCTACTTCAGGCCACACAATATCGCAGCAGCTTGATCAACCTCGATCAACCACCTCTACGACATAGTTTTCCAAGGCGTCAGAAGTTACATCATTCACACGCAATACCGCTTTGAACTTTAAGGTCCCACTCGCGAGTGGTGGAGAAAACTGCACCCTGAAATGACCATCCTTAGCAACTATGCCTTTGGCAACTTCAACGTCACCCACATTACTCAACAATCGGATTTCCGCCCCAGGCAAGCCCACCCCATCAACCCAGGACGAAGGCCCTACCTTGGCGTTCATCAGCGGACTGATGATGTGTGGTTTATCGATGAAGTTCGTCACCTTGACATGCGCGTCCGGCGCCCAAGCTGTACTTCCATCGAAATGACGTTGCATTACCGAGAACACATGGGAATCAAGAAGTACCGGTTCTGCCAGCCTCACCGACCAACCACCCTGGGCATTCACACTGGTTTGAGCGAGGCGCGTGTTACTGTTCCGCCCTTCAAATACATTTATTTCCGCGTAGGCACTACCAAAGCCGGTCAGCAGTGGCTGGACTTCAACCGCCTGGTCCCCATTTTCCGGATAGGTCAGGACAGGAGGCGGAGCATCCAGGCGCCCCGGTAGTTCCAGACGCTGGTTAAGGCGGTTGCAGAAGAACGTCAGTTTGAAACTGCCGTTGCGTTCATCAGCACACTTGATCAGCCAGCTGAGCATCAGGTCATCGGGTTTGATCTGTACGTATGCGCCTGTCAGGGGTGTGAAATTCAAGCCCAGTGCCTTGGCGGAAAAATCGCCACTCCAACTCAGCATCGCGCGGGCATTTTCAAGGTCCACGTCTTTTGGCAAGTGAATATCAAGGCGGTATTCATGACCTCTGACAAACAACAGAGGCGCCTCCAGGCAAGGTTTATCAGACTGACTTAGATCGACCCACTCATAACGCCAGTCAATGGCGGGCACTACATCCAGCAAGAACGAAACGGTTTCTTCAACTTTGTCCGTGCGCTGCGCGGTGACCTTGTATTTTCCCGGCTCCTTGGCTTCAAACGGATAGGCAGAGCGCCCATTCTCATCCGTCAAGATAATGGTAGAGGCCCAACGCCCAGCTTCAGGTTCATTGATCGGTTCTACCGTCCATGCAATTGAACAATTGGGCACAGGACGGGCCTGATTATCCGCTTTCTCAAGCACTTTCACCCACAGCAAAGTAGAGGACTCTTTTCCGGCTACCGGATAGAGATAATCCGTCGCCTGGCCGTGTATTACTGCGCCATCGGCCACGTAGAGTTTCAAGGCTTGTTCACTTGCTCCGACCGCGGCGGTGAATGTTTGCATGCCTGATGCTTCAAACCCGGGCACGGTGAACCGAACCACTCCGTTTGCATCAGTCTTGAATGGGCCAAGAGTCTTGTCCCCGTACTTGAGCGTTACATCGACATCGGGCGCGACGGCTCCACTTAACAAAATCACATGGCATCGCAGGATCAGTTCCATCCCTCTTACGGCCATGCTTTCTGCCACCAACAATCTGATGGAAGGCAGACCAACGAACGTTAGATTGCGTATCAGTTTCGGGCTGAGCGTGCTGTAACGAACAAGCAACGTCGCTTTCTCAATGGGTTCCATACTTGTGACGCGCACCCTGGCAATCCCTTTGTCATCCGTTGTCGCCGACAACTTATCGGCTAGGATGCCCAGACCGCCAAACTCCACAGTACGACCGACACCGGGATTGGAGTGATCATCTACCAACTTCACTTCGACAGGGATGAAGTCAACGCCACCCGCCAGATAGTCTCTGGTGTCAACGCGAAGGCTGTCCAGATCAAACCCTAGCGATCGCTCATCACAATCGATCACGACTTCGGCAATCGCTACCTGTTGCAAGCCATAGACGGCTTTCACATGCGCGACTCCCATCCAGCTGCCAGCCTTGAACCGCGCCACGGCACGTCCGTCTTGATCAGTAAAGGATTCTTCATCGAGCAAACCTGGCCGATCGCAGCTCCATCTCACGGTGAGATTTACATAAGGTTTATCGGTCAAGTCACGCACTTTCAACTCGATCAAGGCTACCTGCTCACCGGCATTGGCAATAAGCGGAGTACCGATACAGTTGATCTCTGCAGTATTGCTTTGCCCCAACTCGCCAAACGACTGGTCGTCACCCTTGACCGAGGTTTCGGACAAGGACTCCATCATGTGTTCTGCCGCAGCGCGATAAGCAGTCTTGCCACTGTCAGGCGTTAGCTCGCCCAGCTTGATGATGGCCTTCGCATCGAGGCCGCTGCGCGCAGCCAGACCGCGAATACGCAGCAACGTATCCAAAACATCAAAACTTTGAACAACCGGTCTGGCAGGAAGAAGAAACAGGATACATTCGAGAACTTCCCTTACCCCCCACCTCAACACATGGGCCAGCTGAGTTGCAGCAGAGTCGCGAATCAGCCGCAGATCTTCGGCGGT
This sequence comes from Pseudomonas sp. FW300-N2A2, assembly GCF_017351735.1. NCBI lineage: Bacteria > Pseudomonadati > Pseudomonadota > Gammaproteobacteria > Pseudomonadales > Pseudomonadaceae > Pseudomonas > Pseudomonas sp. FW300-N2A2. The sequence goes on from NZ_JACNDU010000015.1 coordinate 18,178, forward strand.
CAAAATACTCGGCAAACTGTTGACCAGCTTTAAATAGTCCAGCAATCGTTCGGCAGGTTGCTCGGTATGAATCACTGCACGCCGATACAACGTTAGTTTGTACATCGTGTGCAGCGTCAGGTCCTTGGCTTGCAGGAGACCGAACCATTTCCAGTTTTCACGGGTGGTCAGCGTGACCAGCATCGCCGAGCTCAAGTCCAGTTTTTTAACAACTGCCACGCGACGCATCAAATGCGCCAGCAACGACAATACCTCGTCACCGATCCTGACTTTATCGGCACCTGAAGTCACGGCATTCAAGGCTCGTGCTGCCTCCGTGAGCAAGAGCGGAACACCTCCCTGACTCACCCACTTGAGCAGTGGCAACGTCAAGTCCTGAGAACAATCCAGATAGACGGACAACGTTTCCTGTACCACGGCACTTTGGGCAGCCTGGATTTGCAGCAGTATGGCCAAAATGATCGACACCACACGTTCGGCTTCATCACGATGAAGTTTTTCTTCACTCACCGCGAATTCGATTTCTGCGCGGGCAAGCCTCTCGTATTCCTCCCCGTCATTAGCTGCAGAAGCCATCACCAATCCGCGGGCGTCGACCAATTCTTTCAGTAAATCCAGCCAACCTGCATAGTATAAATTCTGGCTAGTAGGGACACCGGCTTCCAGTAATTTGTCTTCTGTGAACAACACTGGCTGCAAACGTTTATGTAAAGTCTCAAGCAAACTTGTTTCGGCTGCGGTAGGCAATTGCGGTGGTGTCAGAGGTGACACCATTTGAACGACAAAGAGCACGCTCAGATCATTCTCCCGGCACCATTGCACACAATCTGCTGCGGCTCGCATCACGCTTAAAATGTCACCATCTCCCGTGATCCCACTTACCGAGATACGCGCCTCTCCGGTGACTTTCTGAAGTACCCCGCCCGCACCACGATCACTGAGGGTTTCGAGCAACGCGACCATTTCAATTGGGGTAACTTTCAGTAAAGAAGCCAACTTCACAATGCGATAGAGCGATGAAAGAACGGGCAGACTGCGCTTTAACTGCGTGGTCAAATTGTGCCCTTTGGCAACCACTCGAGCCAAGTAACGCCAGGCTTCCTGGTTCAGCCCCAAAGCACTGCATATTTGATCGACGGTGCGCCTGTCCGCACGCGTCTGCGCATCGATAAAAAAAGCACCATCGTCAACTATCAACGGAGCATCAAAGTAAGCCTTTTCGTTAAAAATAGAGTCGAACTGAGCGAGTGCCTTTCCAGTACCAAACAGGGACACTTCGTCAATCATCGCTGTGAATTCTTCAACCGTACATTTGAACTCCTTATGGAACTCCTGAAACAGTCCAATCGCCCGTAGCGTATTGTTGGTAATCCGCAATGGCTTGGGTTTCGGATCAGCGCTACTTTGCAAGTCCAGTCGTTGCTCGGCCCTGTTGGCGGCAACCACCAGTTGATCGCACTGTTGGTGGGACAACTTCAGCCAACGTGCCAGACGCAACATTCGGTTGATGCGTTCCAGGCGATTTTCGCGGGTATTGATCAACTGACGGGTCGAACCTTTTACTGCAGGACTCAAACCCAAGGCAGGATCCTGGCCATCATTGATGAAGACAGAACCAAATTGCGCGGACCCGAAGGATGGATTGGTCAGGATTGTCTGATTTTTTGATCGATTGGTTACGTAGTTTTCGATTGAAAGGAAGGCAGTCAACGCCTCGGCATCAATGGACGTTTTATGGCAAAAGTGCACTGAGTCCAGTAGGTCTGAAGGGGTTGTGTCGAAATTCTCTTTTATGAAATCCTCATACGGTGTACCCAGCGTTATCTTTCGCTGCTTGCCAGCATCAGGCGCTGCATCATCATTTTCGGAAGGTTTGGTCTGGGGAAACTTGAAATTCTCTGTCAGCAATAGCTGCCCAACAGGGCCCACGCAACTGGATTGACGCAGTGCCACATCGGAAGACGCCCCGTGCGCGCCTTTCTGTTTGAAATACGGAGCTGATGGATCAATGGTCCGCACCACCTCACCCAACATTATATTGAATTGCTGGAGCACCTGACTCCACTGCACGAAGTACCACTCGAACGGCATACTGGGGAACGGGTACCGCGACTCCAGCATCAAATCATCAACCACATGATCAGCTTGAAGCGGAACAGAGGCTTCAATGATTGATTCCATGACTTCGTTGACGATCGAGATCGTTCGTTTGACCTGATACAGGCTTGTCGGGTCGAGCCGCATAGTGCCGATATCCGGCCTGCGACTGCTGATTTTAATTGGAGTGCCACCCGCAGCAGCTTCCAGCTGACGGGCCAACTCATACAACCTGACCAGATAAGCGCACGGGCCATTATGTGCATCCGGACTTTGCGAAGGCGTGCAGTTTTCCCAGTCAGGCTTGAACAGATCATCGAATGTCGGCGAGTCTCCTGGCGGCTTGATCCCCGTATAGTGGAGCGGATTGGACGGGCCTTGAAGAACCAACTGATGCTCACTGAATTCGCGAGCAGCATGGACCGCCAGGACAGTGGCCTGTTTCAGGAATCCATGGACGTCCTGTAAGTGCACATCGAACTTTTTTACAATGCCCTGTGACCCCATGTCCAATAGGTCGAATACCGTCCCACCTTCCTGAATGAAACCCTGGCACCGACTCATTACCGAGGGTTCGTCAGTGTCAAGAGTAAGTCTGAAAAGCTGCTCAAGGGCAGGGTTGGAATGGCTATTACTCATTGAACTTCTCCTGCGAGCGAGGCTGGGAGGAACGGAATGCGAAAGGCAAATCTGTTGTCGTCTTGAGTTGTTTTTTACGCTGCGTATACCGCGACTTCTACCTGTTAAAACTGACAGTCACGACGAACGGTATTGTTAACGCGGCGCGCAATAGAACTCCTTACGAGCTATTCCGCAAAATGATGTTTCTGGAAATTCAATTGCCCCGCAGATATCTGAAAGGAAAGTTTGCGGGAGTCGAACTAGGAGGGAGGGGTCAAGACATATATATCGAAAATAAACTCCGCTTTATCCCCCTTATTGCCTTCTATCCACATGAAATGTACAAATACCTGCATAGGACCTGGATCTACTGGTACCGAAACATCATAAGGCGAACCGTCAAAGCGGACGGCGTATTGTCGTTCATCTTCGTAATGGACTAATACTCCGGCAGTTGCATTCGGATACCCATAAAAAAAAGCAAACCCGCTAAATCTAAGCGGATTGGCTACAAACGTATTTGGTTGAGGTAATGAATCAGGCGGGTAGGGATACGGTTCCGCGGAGTTGAATTCTTTAGGTGGCATGACGCGAGGGGTTACCATGGGTTTCTCCTTTTTGCATGCGGTGCTCCGGGAACAAATGCAGCGCACCATTGTTGTTGCTATTTAGCCTCCTTACTAAAGCGTCTGGCTACTGTCAGAAATAACAGGTGGTTACTCGACACCCCGAAAAATTGCTACCGCCTGTCGGTTTTGATCAATGATCAGCACTGTTCACCGATCCGTAAGACCCACTTGCCAGCAAGACTTTTGTTCCCACAATTCCCTTCTGTTCCATCTGGCCGACAGCGCGGCTTAAAGTCTCCGAGTTCGGGATGTGTTGCCAGGCCTGCTCGCGAAAACGATCACAAATGCACCGCAGATTTCACGCAGACGCCGGCAACGGCTGAAAACTGAAGTACTGCTTCAACGCCTCCACCAATTGCCCAAACTCCGGCGGTGCCCATTGCAGGCTGAACCCGGCGTCATAGTGGTGAGGTGTCGCATCTTCGTGGCACCACAGGCAGCAGGCCTTGAGGTCGATGACCTGCTGGCAGCCATCGGCCATGGGGATTTTCAAGCGCAGATCAAAATCGGCGCCGATCATCATCGGTAACTGGCTGATGAGCATCAGCCCGTCTTCAGAGACGTTGCCCAGGAAACCAATCGGTTTGTCGGTGACGCTGTTGAACACTTTCAGAAAATACGGCAGTTGATGCCGCTCGATCCGGCGGTCAGTGAACATGCTGATTTCGCTACGCAAGGCCCTTAAGCAGGGCCGCACTAATGCTTCGGAACGGGCCTGCCTGCCGTTATCAAACAAGGGCCAGGCATTGAGCGCGCTCTCCCCGATCCCGGTGCGGCAGTCCATGAAACCGCTGCCACTTACGCCTGCCGATCACAGGTGTTACGTCGATTTAGAAACAAGGTTCTAAACCGGTTATTCGACTATAGCTCACCACCGCCGGTGAGCCAGCGGTTGAATGACCGCTGCAATCAGAACCGCGTAGGGCGCACCGCTGCTGCACTGCGCAGCGGGTAGTGACCCAGCGACTGCAAGGTTTCCAGCCGGGCGCGGGCGCGGTAGGCGTACTCGCTTTGCGGGTACGACGCCTGGATGAACTGGTAGGTTTGCGCCGCATCCACGAACATTTTCTGCCGTTCCAGGCACAAGCCGCGCAGCATCGACACTTCTGGCCACACATAAGGCCGCGCGCGGCTGGCGCGTTCGACTTTGGACAGTTCGAGCGTCACTTGCTCGCAATTGCCACGGTCATAAGCGCTGTAGGCATTATTCAAATGATGGTTCATCGAAAAACGGGTGCAGCCCACGACACTGAGGGCAAGGGCGGCTATGAGCACGAATCGCATGGGGGTTCTCCTGTCTTGAGCTCTGTATCGACCTGTGAGCGGAAATCTTCAGGATTGTTCGGTTAAAGAAAGAAACGAATAAGTAGTGCACATGAACAATGACTACACCCCAAGACCATAGTAGCCTCACTCAGCGCTTGAACTCAGGAGTCTTTGCATGTCCGTCCGTCGTACCAAAATCGTCGCTACCCTTGGCCCGGCCAGTAACTCGCCGGAAGTTCTCGAACAGCTGATTCTGGCTGGCCTGGACGTCGCCCGCCTGAACTTCTCCCACGGCACCCCCGACGAGCACAAGGCTCGTGCCAAGCTGGTGCGTGACCTCGCTGCCAAGCACGGCCGCTTCGTTGCCCTGCTGGGTGACCTGCAAGGCCCGAAAATCCGTATCGCCAAATTCGCCAACAAGAAGATCGAGCTGAAGATCGGTGATCAATTCACCTTCTCCACCAGCCATCCTCTGACCGAAGGCAACCAGCAAGTGGTCGGCATCGACTACCCGGACCTGGTCAAAGACTGCGGCGTGGGCGACGAGCTGTTGCTCGACGACGGCCGCGTGGTGATGCGCGTCGATACCGCCACCGCCACCGAACTGAACTGCACCGTGACCATCGGCGGCCCGCTGTCCGACCATAAAGGCATCAACCGTCGCGGCGGTGGCTTGACCGCTCCAGCCCTGACCGAGAAAGACAAGGCCGACATCAAGCTCGCTGCCGAGATGGAAGTCGACTACCTCGCCGTGTCCTTCCCGCGCGATGCCGCCGACATGGAATACGCCCGTAAGCTGCGCGACGAGGCCGGCGGTACTGCCTGGCTGGTAGCGAAGATCGAACGTGCCGAAGCCGTGGCCGACGACGAAACCCTCGATGGCCTGATCAATGCGTCCGACGCCGTGATGGTGGCCCGTGGTGACCTGGGCGTGGAAATCGGCGACGCCGAGCTGGTGGGTATCCAGAAGAAGATCATTCTGCACGCACGCCGCCACAACAAGGCAGTGATCGTGGCGACCCAGATGATGGAGTCGATGATCCAGAACCCGATGCCGACCCGCGCCGAAGTGTCCGACGTAGCCAACGCCGTGCTCGACTACACCGACGCCGTGATGCTCTCGGCGGAAAGTGCTGCCGGCCTGTACCCGCTGGAAGCGGTGCAAGCGATGGCGCGCATTTGCGTCGGTGCTGAAAAGCACCCGACCAGCAAGACCTCCAGCCACCGTATCGGCAAAGAGTTCCAGCGCTGTGACGAGAGCATTGCCTTGGCGACCATGTACACCGCCAACCACTTCCCGGGCGTGAAGGCCATCATCGCGTTGACCGAAAGCGGCTACACCCCGCTGATCATGTCGCGCATCCGTTCCTCGGTGCCGATCTACGCGTTCACCCCACACCGCGAAGCTCAGGCGCGCGCCGCAATGTTCCGTGGCGTGTACACCATTCCGTTCGACCCGGCTTCGCTGGCTCCAAATGAAGTCAGCCAGGCGGCAATCGACGAACTGGTCAAGCGTGGCGTAGTGGAAAAAGGCGACTGGGTTATCCTGACCAAGGGCGACAGCTACCACACCACTGGCGGCACCAACGGGATGAAAATCCTGCACGTTGGCGATCCGATGGTCTGAGTTTCAGACCGCTGAAACGCAAAAGCTCCGCAGTTAACGCTGCGGAGCTTTTTTTTGTTTAAAAGCAGTCTGATAGATGGTTTACCGCTTCTTACCTGTCAGATCTGACAGTAGACGCCCCTGCGTTCAGCCCCTTTAATCGACTCCGTCCACCTGCTATCGCTGTCATCAAGGTTTTCTCACGCTTGGCTGTTGCGGCCTGTCATTGGCAGTTCTCTATGGATAACTCACTCCGAAAACTCCAAATAAAGGAATAGAACGATGAGCCAGTACACAGCCCTGACCGCTCGCGCCGACGGTGATCTCGACCCGACATTTGGCGACGATAAAGACGGTAAGAAGATTCTACGTTTCCTCGATGCCCGAGATACTTCAGGCGAATGTATTGTCGAAGGCCCCGACGGCAACATCTATGTCGGCGGCGCCGTCGATGCAGACGGCGATGACATCATTCACAAGTTAGGTATTGCCTGCCTGCACAAAGATGGCACTCCGAACGTCGATTTTGGCAACAAAGGGTACGTAATCGTACGTTTTGGCCCTATGCAGGACACCCATCTGCGGCAAATCCTGTTTGTGACGGTCGGGGGTGAAACAAGAATCCTGCTGTCCGGTATCGATACGAAAAAAGGCGAGGTTGTACTTGCTCGCCTTCATCTCGACGGGCGTGTGGATGAACGCTTTGGCGTGAAAGGTCAGCTAACGGTCAAACTGCCCGCCAACCTTTCCGAGAGCCTTGGTCTGGGCTCTACACCGCTGACGACAACCAGCAGCGGCGCCTCGGGGCCTTGCGCGGTGGATGAGGGGAAAATCTATGTGGTCATGGAAATGTACATGCCGATCTGGATTGCCAGGGTCGCGTTACTGATCCGGCTCAACCCTGATGGCTCGTATGATACCGGCTTCAACAAGAGTGGTTATGTCGCCGTGACCAATCAACACTGGGGCAATAGCACCATCAGCGACATTCTGGTGCACAACGGAAAAATCACCGTGTGCGGAACACTGGCAGGTCATGGCATGGTGGCTCGTGTGAATGAGGATGGCTCTTTCGACCAGATCTTTGCAGACAAGGGTTTCAAAGTTTTCGACAACCTTGGCTTCGCGTTCGAAAAGCTCACCCCGTACTCCGATAAAAGTGTTCTTGTTGCAGGTTGGGGGTTAACTCCACGCCATGGCGTACTGGCCTGCCTCACCGAAAACGGTGAGTTTGAATCAACATTCAATAGCGGGAAGGTGCTGCTTCAATCCCTCGGAGAAGGTGTGATGTTTTTTGGTTGTGGACTGGTTGATGGAAAAATCATTGCATCAGGCAGATTTTGGCAAGAAGACAAAATCCCCGAATTCGTGGTGGTGCGCTACCTGATTAACGGCAAATTGGATACCGATTTTGGCCGCGGAAAAGGCTGGAACTCAACCCGATTCGAAAATCATAATGCGGTCGCTAACACTATGACCTTGCAAAAAGACGGGAAGGTGCTGGTACTAGGCGATTGGGGTGTCGGCGTCAGCTACGCAGCGCTCATCGCCCGTTTCCTGAACACCACACCATCGGTGGCAGCAACCGCATGAAGATCCTTCACACTGGCGATCCGATCGTCTGAGTAATCGGTTGCTGAAAAAAGAAAGCCCCGCCATATGAATGGCGGGGCTTTTTGGTTTCTGATCTGGAACATGTGTTGTTTTCGCGGGCCCCATCGCTGGCAAGCCAGCTCCTACAAGAGCGGTGATAACCCTGTAGGAGCTGGCTTGCCAGCGATGAGGCCAGATCAGGCACCACAAATTCAATGCCTGTTGATAAACTCCGACAACGCCGCAATCGCTTCCGGCGAACGAAGCCGCTGGGTGAACAACGCGCCCTCTTCTTCTATTACTTTGCGCAACTGCTCGCGGTCCGGGGCTTTCATCAATTGCTTGCTGATGCGCACCGCTTCCGGTGGCAGGGACTCAAACCGCAATGCCATCTCCCGCGCCTTGGCCAATGCCGCTTCGCCACTGCCCAGCGCTTCGGTCGCAATGCCCCACTCGGCCGCTTGTTCACCGCTGAAACCTTCACCGAGCAACAACAATTGCGCCGCTTTGGCATGCCCGAGCAATCGAGGTAAAAGCAGGCTGGAACCAAACTCCGGGCAGAGTCCGAGGTTGACGAAGGGCATGCGCAATCGCGCATCGCGGGTGACATACACCAGATCGCAATGCAGCAGCAGCGTAGTGCCGATTCCCACGGCGGCGCCAGCCACGGCAGCGATTACCGGTTTGCGGCATTCAAGCAGGTTGAGCATGAAGTGGAACACCGGGCTGTCGAGGTTGCTCGGCGGTTGTTGAATGAAGTCGGCGATGTCGTTGCCGGCGGTGAAGCACTCGGCGCTGCCGGTGATCAACACGGCGTTGATTTCGGGGTCGGTGTCAGCCTTTTTCAACGCCTCGGCCAAGTGGCTGTACATCGCCCGGGTCAGGGCGTTTTTCTTGTCGGGGCGATTGAGGCGCAGGGTCAGCAGGCCGCGTTCGCGTTCAATCTGGATGGCATCGGTCATGGTCGGTCTCGCGTCTGGAAATCAGCGCTCAACCGCGGGGCAGGAAGACGTCGGCCAGCAGTTGATTGCGCGGCAGTCCCGCCAGGTACAGGCGCCGGGCGAAGGCGTCGACGCTGTCGGGGGCCCCGCAGAGTAAGGCCAGGGTTTGCCGGGAAACAAGCCGCAGTTGCGCCAAAGCCGCGGGCAACTCGGTCGGCGTCCACAGCTCGATGCTGAGGTTCGGGCGGCTGGCGGCCATGGCTTGCAGGGGTTTGGCCAGATAATGCTCATCGGCATCATGGGCCAGGTGAATGACGCGGATGGCGCCCTGGTGATCCTGGCGCAGGGCTTCGCGCAAAACACCGAACAATGGGCCAAGACCGGTGCCGGCGGCCATCAGCCACAACGGTCGGGTGTGCCAGTCGGCGTCGTAATGCAGCGCGCCGCCACGCAGTTCGCCGAGACGCAGCGAGTCGCCGATCTGCAACAGACGCGCAGCGTCACTGAATGCACCGGGCTGGCGACAATCAAGGTGAAACTCCAGAAAGCGGTCTTCTCCCGGCAGGCTGGCGAGGGAATATGGCCGCGCCACGTGACCGGCCCACAACACCAGATGCTGCCCGGCGCTGTAGCGCAACGGACGCTGAGGGGTCAGACGCAAACGCAACACGCTGCTGCTCAACCAATCGACGGCGGCGACCTCGGCCGGGCTGCCGTCCTGTAGCGGATCGAAGGCATGCACCTGCAAATCCTCGACCACCTGACACTGGCACGCCAGGCGCCAGCCTTGCTGACGCTGTTCTGCGCTCAAGGCATCGGGGCGGCTATCACTCGGCAATCCTTGCATGCATTGCACCAGGCACGCATGGCAACTACCGGCGCGGCAACTGTAGGGAACGGACACGCCGTTTTGATTCAACGCGTCGAGCAGGTTGCTGCCCACTGCCACCGACCATTGGCGATCGCCGACCCGCAACTCAGGCATCGACGTTCTCCCACGCCGCCGCGCAACGATTGCGGCCGTCGCGTTTGGCGCGATAGAGCGCCTGATCGGCACGTTGCAAGGCATCGTCGAGATCGTCGCCCGGCTCCAGCAACGTCATGCCCGCCGACAGGCTGAGATTGCCGACCTTCAGGCCGATCAACTCGACATCGGTGAACGCAATGCGCAGCCGTTCGCAGCAGGAGGTCAGGCGTTCGCCGCTGCAATCGGGCAGCAACACCACGAACTCTTCGCCGCCATAACGGGCCAGTACATCGCCCTCGCGCAGGCAGGCGCTGGCCACACCGGCGAAGGCTTGCAGCACTTGATCGCCGGCGGCGTGGCCGTGCATGTCGTTGATGCGTTTGAAGTGATCGAGGTCGATCAGTGCCAGGCCATGCAGCACGCCGGGTTCCATGGCGTTGAGCTCGCGGGAGGCCAGGCGCAGGAAATGCCGACGATTGAACAGCCCGGTCAGTTCGTCGGTGGCCACCAGGTCTTCGAGCTGGCGCATCATTCCGCGCAGGGTGTCCTGATGCGCCTGTAAGGCAAAGCGGCGCTGCCGCATCCGCAGGCGTGAGGCCTGGACGTAACGGGCGTAAAGCTCCAGCCAGACCAGCACGATAAACAGCACGCACACCTGCAACGCGGCCAGCGCCGGATCGGCCAACTGAAAGTGGTAGCCCTCCCACAGCGTGATTCCACTGAAACTGAAAAACACCAGCAGCGCGCACCGCAAAAAGGCCCGACGCGACAGGTGAAACAGCCCGAACAACAGAATCAGCACGTAGAACACCAGGAACGCGCCACGGGCCTCATCCAGATTGGCGATCAGCCAGGTTTGCCAGCCCAGCCCCAGCAACACTTGTGCTTCGGTCAGGCTGGGGTCGGAAAACCGCAGGTTGCAACCGCTGTAGAACACCGCGAACAGTGCCGCCTGACTGATGACCACCAGGGCGCTGCCGACGGCGACATTCGCCAGGGGTTCATCGTAATGACCGGTGAAAAACGCCAGCCACAGCAGCAGTAGAGCCAGGGCGTAGGTGCCGGCCGCAAGGGCAAAACGTTTGAGCAAAAGGCGCTGGATAGCGTTATGGGTCAATCGTTGACTCACCGTGCGAAAGGAGGCTGACCGAGTGTCCTACTCTACAGACCGAATGCCACTTTAGTGGCGTGTCTGATAAATGACCATTCAATTTTCAGGCCGGAAAACCGGCGTCAAGGGCATGACTTTAGACCCTCCCTGAATTTGCGCACAAACCTTTGTAGGAGCCAGCTTGCTGGCGATAGCGGTCTGACAGATACAAATACGCTGACTGCCCCATTGCCATCGCCAGCAAGCTGGCTCCTACAGGGAACAACGCTCCCGCAAGCCGAATCCGCCTGACGGGCCTATGCGACCAACGATTGACTGCCGGCGCGTGTGCCCGCCTGCGAGGCGCGTTATACTGCCGCGCCTTTTTAGCGTCGCGCCAGCATGCCCGGCGTGCCTTGAAAGGTGCTTGCAACCGACCGATGCACCCAAGCTGCAAGCACCTTATTGAATGTTCCCGTCTTTTAGAGGAGCGCGACTCATGACCGTGATCAAGCAAGACGACCTGATTCAGAGCGTTGCCGACGCCCTGCAATTCATTTCCTATTACCACCCCGTGGATTTCATCCAGGCGATGCACGAAGCCTACCTGCGCGAAGAATCGCCAGCGGCCCGTGACTCGATGGCGCAAATCCTGATCAACTCGCGCATGTGCGCCACCGGCCACCGCCCGATCTGCCAGGACACCGGCATCGTCACCGTGTTCGTTCGCGTGGGCATGGACGTACGTTGGGATGGCGCCACCATGGGCCTGGACGACATGATCAACGAAGGCGTGCGCCGGGCTTACAACCTGCCGGAAAACGTCCTGCGTGCCTCGATCCTCGCCGACCCGGCGGGCGCTCGTAAAAACACCAAGGACAACACCCCGGCCGTTATCCACTACTCCATCGTTCCGGGTAACACCGTGGAAGTGGACGTGGCGGCCAAGGGCGGCGGTTCCGAGAACAAGTCGAAAATGGCCATGCTCAACCCGTCCGACTCGATCGTCGACTGGGTACTGAAGACCGTTCCGGAAATGGGCGCCGGCTGGTGCCCACCGGGCATGCTCGGCATCGGCATCGGCGGCACCGCCGAGAAAGCCGCCGTCATGGCCAAGGAAGTGTTGATGGAATCCATCGACATTCACGAGCTGAAAAAGCGCGGCCCGTCCAACCGTATCGAAGAGATGCGCCTGGAGCTGTTCGAGAAGGTCAACCAACTGGGCATCGGCGCCCAGGGCCTCGGTGGCCTGACCACCGTGCTCGACGTGAAGATCATGGATTACCCGACCCACGCCGCTTCGTTGCCGGTGTGCATGATCCCGAACTGCGCCGCCACCCGTCACGCGCACTTCGTGCTCGACGGTTCCGGCCCGGCTTCGCTGGAAGCGCCACCGCTGGACGCCTACCCGGAAATCGTCTGGGAAGCCGGCCCGTCGGCCCGTCGCGTCAACCTCGACACCCTGACCCCGGAAGAAGTGCAAAGCTGGAAGCCGGGCGAAACCGTCCTGCTCAACGGCAAGATGCTCACCGGTCGCGACGCTGCGCACAAGCGCATGGTCGAGATGCTGAACAAGGGTGAAACCCTGCCGGTGGATCTGAAAGGTCGCTTCATCTACTACGTCGGCCCGGTTGATCCGGTGCGCGAAGAAGTGGTTGGCCCTGCCGGTCCGACCACCGCGACGCGGATGGACAAGTTCACCCGTCAGATCCTCGAGCAAACCGGCCTGCTGGGCATGATCGGCAAATCCGAACGCGGCCCGACCGCAATCGACGCGATCAAGGATCACAAGGCCGTTTACCTGATGGCGGTTGGCGGCGCGGCTTATCTGGTGGCACAAGCCATCAAGAAATCCCGCGTGGTGGCCTTCGCTGAACTGGGGATGGAAGCCATCTACGAGTTCGACGTGAAGGACATGCCGGTGACTGTTGCGGTCGACAGCAAAGGTGAATCGGTACACATCACCGGTCCTGCCATCTGGCAGAAAAAGATCAGTGAGAGTCTGGCGGTAGAAGTGCAGTAAGTTGCGCTGAAACGCCCCTGAAAAAACCGGCCTGTTGGTGACGACAGACCGGTTTTTTTTCGCCTGGAGTAATCCCGGAATTTCCCAGGCTAACAGGGCTGACCTGTCAGATATGACAGGTCACAGCCGCCGCAGCCCCTGATAAGTTGAATGCACTTGTGCGTCCTTGTCAGGTGGAAACGGAAATGGCCACGGAAGAACAAAAAGGCACTATCAATATTTCAGCCCCCGCCCAACCGAAAATCGGCGGCGCCATTGCCAGTTTTGGCGGCTGGGGAGCAGTGGGGACTACAGGTTCGGCCTCGTTGGCCATACCGGTGCCCATTTCCCAGGCTCCCAATCGGGAAATGGTGCCGGCTCTTTCGCTGAGCTACAGCAGCCACGTGGGCAACAGTATTTTCGGTATCGGCTGGCATTTGACCGTCAATGCGATAACGGTGCGCACGAGCAAGGGCGTTCCACTGTACGACAAGCGCAAGGATCTGATGGTCGGCGCCGATGGCGAAACCTGGATGCCGGAGCTGGATGCCCAGGGCGAGATCGTTGACAGACCCGTCACTCTCGGGACAACAAATTATCGAGCCATTCGCTATCAGCCACGCATCGAGGGCGGTTTTGCCAAAATCGAACGGCTGGTCAGTGACGACGATGCGGCCGGTTTCTGGTTGATTCATAGCGCCGACGGCAATCGCCATGTCTATGGCAAGACGCTGGCCTCGCGCCGGGTAGAACCCAGGGACGAGAACAAACCCCAGGAGCCCGAACGCGTCGGAGTCTGGCTGCTGGACGAAACCGTCACGCCTCGGGGCGAGCACATCGTCTATGAATACAAGGCCGAAACGCAGAACCCGGTCGCGCCCGATTTTCGCGACTACCGTGCCCAGAGGTATTTGCAGCGAGTGCTGTACGGCAATGCAGTGGCGGAGTCAGAGCTGTATTCGTTGAAAGACGGTGGCTGGAAAGATGTCGATTTCCACTTTCATCTGCTGTTCGATTACGGCGAACGCAGCCACGACTTGACGCAAATACCGGTCTACGGCCCCGAGTACCTGCAGGGAGGCGATCAGCACGACAAATGGCTCGAACGCAGCGACCCGTTCTGGAATCACGATTACGGATTCGAACTGGGCACGCGGCGCCTCTGTCGGCAGGTGCTGATGTTTCACCATTTCCGCAACGAACTGGGTGACTCACCAAAGCTGGTCCAACGGCTTTTTCTGCAGCACCGCCAGGGTGCGCTGGAATACAACCACCTGACTGCCGCTCATCTTCAGGCCTACGATCAACAAGGCAAAGTCGAGAGCCGGCCGCCGTTCGAATTCAGCTATGCGCCCTTCGATCTGAAAAAAGCCGATCAACCCGGCTGGAAAGCGTTCCCGCAGATGCCAGGCCTCAATGACGGTCAGCGTTACCAATTGGTGGATTTGTACGGTAAAGGCATGCCCGGCATTTTATGTCGCTACGACAAGGCCTGGTTCTACCGCGAACCGTTGCGCGATAACTACCCCAGCGATGACGTTCGCTACGGCGACCTGACTGAACAGCCATACACTCCGCTGGCCGACAGCAGTAAATCGCTGCGTCAGACGCTCACCGACCTGAACGGTGACGGCAAGCTCGAATGGGGTGTACACGCGCCGACCATGAATGGCTGCTTCACCATGAACCCTGACCGCCAGTGGTCAGGATTTGTCCCCTACAAAGCCTTCCCGCTGGAGTACTTCCATCCTCAGGCGCAGATGGCCGACCTGGTAGGCGACGGTCGCACTCACGTGGCCCTGATCGGCAGTAACAGCGTGCGGTTGTACACCAATCTGGGCGATGACAAAGGTTTCAGTGCAGGCCGAAATGTGGAGCACGACAACGACGATGCCCTGCCACTGCCGAGCAATTCTGAAACCGAAGTGGTGGGCTTCAGTGACGTGCTGGGCAGCGGCAAACAGCACCTGTTCCGTCTCCGTCACAACAGCCTGGAGTGCTGGCCCAACCTCGGTCATGGGCGCTTCGGGAAAAGAATCGTGCTGAGCGCCCCGACATTTCCTTACGAGTCATTCAATGCTTCGCAAGTCTTGCTGGCGGATCTGGATGGTTCGGGGGCAACTGACCTGATTTATCTGGAATCCGATCGGATGCGGGTGTTCATGAACCACTGTGGCAAGGGTTTCACCACCGAGCCTATTGCTCTGCCCTGGCCTGAAGGCGTGCGCTACGACCGGTTGTGCCAGGTCACGACTGCCGACCTGCTGGGACTGGGCTGCACCAGTGTGGTCCTGACCGTACCGCACATGTCGCCCCGGCACTGGCGCTACGACTTCGTGAAAGCCAAACCGTATCTGGTCAACCGCAGCAACAACAACATGGGCACGCTCAGCCTCATCGACTATCGCAGTTCGGCGCAGGAGTTCCTCGACGAGGAATACGAGCACCATCAGATCGATAATGACAAGGTCGTCGAGTCCGGTGTGCCGTTCGCCATGCACCTGGTCAAGCGCCAGACCCAGATCGATGAAATCACCGGCAATAAACTGACCCAGCTCATGAGTTACCGCCAGGGTTATTACGACCCCTTCGAACGGGAGTTCCGTGGTTTTGGCCTGTTATTGCAGACTGATACCGAAGCTACAGAGGCGGAACGCAGAAGCCTGGGCTTCACCGCGCCGATCCTGAGTAAAACCTGGTTTCACACGGGCAAGAGCATTGATCAGCCAAGGGACGGTTATTACAACAACGATGTGCAGGCCGTTGCGCTGAAAGCCACCAAACTGGAACGTTTTCACGCGCGCGACAAGGCCGGCGAACCGCTGGAGCCTGACGAAGAAACGGCCCGCCAGATCGCACGTGCGCTCAGTGGCTCGACGCTGCGCTCTGAAATTTTCGCTCGGGATAACCCGGTTGTGCCGTATGCAGTGACGGAAGCCCGCTATCAGGTACGCCTGCTGCGTGCAAAAAACGAGCATTACCCCTATGCCGTGCTGCAACCCATGGCGCTGGAATCGATCAGCTATCAGTACGAACCTGAACTGGCGGACGACCCGCGCTGCGAACACAGCCTGAGCCTGAAATGGGACGAGTTCGGCAGCGTACTCCACGCGATGATCGTCTACTACGCCCGGCGCAAAACCGACGCAACGCCGCCCTTTGAAGACGAGCATAAAAACCGCTATTGGAAAGATGCCCACGATGAGGCGCAGCAGTGCTGGTATTTGACCGAGTCCAAGGCCGAATTCATTCACGTGTACGACGAAGCGACCTGGAAGCCGGGTATGCCTTTTCGACTGGGGTTGCCGTATCGGGAGCGCAGTAATGCGCTGGTGCTGGAAAAGGCGCAGTTGAGTATCAAAGATATCCACCACGAGAACTTTCTGGAGTGGAGCAAGGACGAGGGTGAATGGGCGAAGCAGTCGGTGCTCGCGGGCATGTCGATGCAGCTCTACACCGATCCTCTCAACAGTCAGACACTGGAACAAGGCAAGGCGACTGTCCATGCGCTGCTGGCCCATGTGGTGATTGCCGAACTGTATCGCAGGGCCTTGAGCGCTTATGACAAGCTCAAGGACAAAGACGGCAACATGCCCTTCAACCTCAAGGAGAAGCTCGAATCACGCGAGGTGGGTTACCACATCATGAAGTGGTTCTTGCCTGAGGTTGAGCAGTCGGAGCCCACCGACCCGACTGACGCGAAGGAATACCTGTGGTCGATTCACCGAGGGTTTCCGAAATACTATGATTCCGAGGGTTTCTACAACGTCGAATCCTTCCAGCAAACCCGAAGCCACGGCATCACCAAAGTCACCTACGACCCTTACTGGTGCCTGCACACAGCCATCGAATTGCCGGACGGTTGCATCACTCAGATCGTCGACACTGATTACTGCACGTTTCTGCCCGCAGCGATCAAAGACCCCAATCAAAACACCCAGGAAGCGCGCTACAACGCTTTTGGCGAAGTGCTGGTCACCAGTTTTTATGGCACCGAACTGGGTGAGGCGGTCGGCTTCGACCCGCTGAGCGACTACGTGCGCCCCGACGACCGCAGTCCGGCCCATGCCATCGAATCGCCCTATGTCGCCATCGGCAATTACGCCATGGCCATGTTCAGCGACGCGTTCAGCTGGATGGGCCGTCTGCCGACAACCGAGCCGCCCGCTGAGGAATGGCTGACCTGGGCGCTGGCAGAAGGGTTTGTGCTACCCAGCGGCCACCTTTGTGATCGCGCTCGCGAGCATCTGCACGAACTTGAAACCCCCACACCCTCCGAGCGACTTCTCCAGCAATACGTCGACGCCGCCCATCGTGAGCCGGTTCACATCGCGATCCTGCAAGCAGACCGTTATCCCGGTGACCCGGAGTTACAGATTCGCATCGCCATCAGCCATCAGGACGGCTTCAGCCGGGTACTGCAAACCAAGCAGGAGGTCGAACCGGGCAAGGCTTGGGTGGTGTTGGACGACGGCACCTTGAAACTCAAGGACGATGGCACCCCGGACGAAGCCTTAGCCGCGCGACGCTGGCGGGTCAGCGAGCCGGTCGAATACAACAACAAGGGTGAAAAAGTGCGGATCTACCGGCCGTATTTCGCGGATAGGTGGATAAACATCAAAGACCACTCAATGCGTAAACACGCCTATCACGACCAGCAGTTCTACGATGCTGCAGGGCGTCCGACCGAAACCGTGCTGGCGAAAAAAATGCTGCAAGGTGATCCACCGGAGCTGAAACCGCTGCGCCGGGAAATGTGGTACTGGATCTGGTGCACCGTGGCGTTTGACGAGAATGATCTGTTTGAGCCGCCACCACCCGAAAAGCGCCGAACCAACAGAACGCTCCATTGAACATGAGCATCCATTCGCATACGCCACAACTGGCGGTCATCGACAACCGTGGCCTGCCAGTTCGTCAGGTCGCGTACTGGCGGCGAGACGCGGCGGAGCTCAGGCCCGAAGCGCTGGTGACGGCTCAGGAACATGACGGCGCCGGTCGCCTGGTGGCGCAACGGGATCCGCGCTTCCTCGCGCCCGCGTCCCGTCCGAACATGGCCACGGTTTACAGCCTGTCTGGCGCGGCGTTGTTCACTGAAAGTCGCGACGCCGGATGGCGCCTGGGCTTACCGGACAGGACCGGGCACATGCGCGAGCATTGGGATGGTCGAGGCAGCCATTGGCAGAACGAGTACGACACACAGCGACGTCTGACGGCAGTCCTTGAACAAACCCGAGACTCAACCTTACGTACTGTCGAACGCCTGACCTACGCCGACAACGCTGGTGAGTTCGCCGAGCGCAATCAGTGCGGACAATTGATCCGCCACGATGATCGGGCCGGTGTGGTCTGGCTCGACCAGCAAGCGCTCAACGGCGGCGTCATCCGCCAACGCCGACGGTTTCTGCCGGATCAATCTGACGTCCATCCACACTGGCCCGTCGTCGAAGCGGAACGCGACGCCCTGCTGCAACCCGGCGCGGGCTACATGACCGCGAGCCGTTTCGGGCCGTCGGGGCAAGTGCTTGAACAGACCGATGCCGGCGGTCATCGACAACACTTCAGCGTTGATCGCGCCGGGCAATTGCAACGCATTGACCTGACCCTCGAATCTCAAGACCTGCAACCGCTGTTGAAAGCGGCGAGCTACAACGCCGAAGGCCAACTGCTAACTCAGGTGACCGGCAACGACGTCACCGGCAGCGCGACCTACGAGGCGGCGAGCGGCCGGTTGAAGCGCTTGACCGCCACCACCTCGGCATGTGCTCGCTTGCAGGACCTGCGTTATGAGTACGATCCGGTCGGCAACATCCTGCGACTGGTGGACCATACCCAACCCGTCACGTTTTTCGCCAACCAGCGTGTAGCGGCAGAAAACACTTACACCTACGACAGTCTTTACCAACTGATCTGCGCCACGGGTCGTGAGACTGCCAATGCCGGGCAGATCCCCGGTCTGCCGGAACTGATCACGCCCAGTCCCATCGACCCCGGGCGGCTGCTCAACTACACCGAATACTACGCGTACGACGCCAGTGGTAACCGCACCGAACTGCGTCATGTCAGTGATGGAAATCCGTTCAGGCAACAGCTGCGCGTCGATCCGCAGAGCAACCGCGCCCTGCCCTGGAACGACGGTGAAGACGAGCCGGACTTCCCACGCAATTTCGACGCAAACGGCAACCAGCAATATCTGGCCCCCGGTGCACAGCCGATGTCCTGGGACGCGTTGAATCAGTTGCAAAGCGTGACCACCGTCGGCCGCCCGACCGAGGCCGATGACGCTGAAGGGTATCGCTACAACGCAGCCGGTGAACGGGTGGCCAAGTTCAGCAGCCAACAGGCCCATGCCGTGGCTCATCGGCGTGTCGTTCATTACCTTCCGGGGCTGGAAGTGCGCACCAGCGATGACGACGAAGAACTTCAGGTCATCTGCGTTCCGCTGGCCCGTGGCAGCGTGCGGTGCCTGCATTGGGTCAAGGGCAAGCCCGGCGATATCGAGGCCGATCAGTTGCGCTACAGCGTTGACGATCATCTGGGGTCTTGCAGTCTGGAACTGGATAAACACGCGGGTGTGATCAGCCACGAGGGTTATTACCCCTATGGCGGTACGGCGTGGTGGGCGGCGCGTTCGAAGGTCGATGCGGATTACAAGACCGTTCGGTATTCGGGCAAGGAACGGGATGCGTGTGGGCTTTATTACTATGGGTTTCGGTATTTCGCGCCGTGGTTGGGGCGGTGGGTGAATCCGGATCCAGCCGGCTCGGTTGACGGCTTGAACTTGTATTGCTTCTGTGGAAACAACCCTGTCTGCAGGACAGATTCTGATGGGCGTATGTGGGGGCCGTTCGAAGAAGCTGTAGATGCATTTTTGGAGATCGAACCAGTAATCAGAGCGGAGTATGGCCTGCCACCGATCGGGCTGCCTGCTTCAGAGCTGGAAGACGATGAGTCAATGGATTACCAGGACTCACCGGAATCATTTGCAAGCCATGACTCACCGGGCGAATCCAGTCCGGGTTCTGCTGACAGCCCCGTCCCGCCCCCCTCACCAACAAATGATCAAAATACCGTCCTCGATATTTTGAATGCGAACCCCGATAAACCCGTTCACTACTGGAACGATGCAAACCTGCTGGAAAGGACCAGCTTCGGCGGCAAAGTGTACCGGGCAGATCGGCGCCTCCCTGAAGAGGTGCTAAGGGATGGGTTGAACCCCTCAACCGAGTTCACTTCCATTGGCAAAATGATCAGTAGCGAAGCGTTGACTGTCGCGGAGACACTCGAAGGGGTGCTGTTTTATGCAGCACAATCGCAAGATGATTATTACTTTTATGAGATCGATGCCGATGAGGTAGGTGGCGTCTCTTTGCTTGAAAACCTCGTACTCAATACACCAAGAATGCTTCAACACCTTAATGCCGAGCCCACCGGCAGCCCGACCGAACAAACCGGACTCTCAAACAGAATGCGTGAAGCACATTTGAATTTTGATGATCTGAACGATGGCAAACCCAGGATTAAGTCACTGGGTCGACTGCCAGAAGATATGAAACGTGCGCGCGTGACTGTCAACCACTGACCGATAAGGAAGGCAACCGATGGCATGAGATGAGAGCTGGCGCGAGATAACCTACATGCTATCTTGCGCCTCCTATCGCCAGTCCGACTCGCGTTCCATGATTTCGATTTCCCGTACCCTGCGCCTGACGCTGTACACCTTCATCATCCTCGCAGGCGCAGCCCTTGCAGCCACGCTAGCCATGCGCCACGCCGAGCGTCAGGCCCTAGTGGAAGATGCCGCCCGCGCCAATCTGCAACTGGGCTTGTACGCCACGTCCCTGCACACCCTGATCGAACGCTACCGCGCCCTGCCCGCCGTGCTGGCGCTGGACCCGGAGCTGCGTTCGGCGCTCAACGGGCCGGTGACAACGGAACAGCAGGACGTGCTGAACCGCAAACTGGAAAAGATCAACGGCGCCGCCGAGTCTTCGACCCTGGAACTGCTCGATCACACCGGCCTCGCCGTGGCGGCGAGCAACTGGCGTTTGCCCAGCAGTTACGTCGGTCACAACTACGGTTTTCGCCCCTACTTCAGCCAGACCCGCACCCAAGGCACCGGGCGATTTTATGCGGTGGGCGTGACCAGCGGGATTCCCGGTTACTTCCTGTCCAGCGCCGTCACCGATGACGGCGGGAAGTTTCTCGGCGCCATGGTGGTGAAGCTCGAATTTCCCGAACTGGAGCGCGAATGGCGTCAGGGCAGCGACACGCTGCTGGTCAGCGATGCACGCGGGATCATCTTCATCGCCAATCAGCCGGGCTGGCGCTATCGCCAGTTGAAACCGCTGAGTGAAAGCGACCACGCCGAACTCAAGGCCACCCGCCAATACGACAAGCAGCCACTGACGCTGCTCGGCTATCAATCGCTGCGGCGCTTTGACGACAACAGCGAACTGGCCCGGGTCGATGGCCCGGACGGCAAAGCGGATTACCTGTGGGAATCCCTGCCGCTGACCGCCGAGGGCTGGACGCTGCACTTGCTGCGTCGTCCGCAAGTGGCGTTCGAAGACAGTCGCAACGCCGCCCTCGCCGCTGCCGGGTTGTGGCTGACGCTGGTGTTTCTGCTGCTGTTCCTCAACCAGCGCTGGCGCCTGGCCAAGATGCGTCAGCGCAGTCGCGAAGAGCTCGAACAGTTAGTGGAAGAACGCACCCGCGACCTGCGCACGGCGCAGGACGGTCTGGTGCAATCGGCCAAACTTGCCGCCCTCGGCCAGATGTCGGCAGCGCTGGCCCATGAAATCAATCAGCCGCTGACTGCCCAGCGCATGCAGTTGGCGACGCTGCGGTTGCTGCTCGATCACGGCCGGGTCGACGACGCCTACAAGGCACTGAAACCGGTGGATGAGATGCTGACGCGCATGGCCGCCCTCACCGGCCACCTGAAAACCTTCGCCCGCAAAAGCCCCAGCGGCTTGCGCGAACGCCTGGACCTGGCTTCAGTGGTGGACCAATCGCTGCAACTGCTCGACACGCGTCTGCGCGATGAGCAAGTCAGCACCGTGCTGCACCTGACACGCCCGGCGTGGGTGCGCGGCGATGCGATTCGCCTGGAGCAGGTGCTGATCAATCTGCTGCGCAACGCCCTGGATGCGATGCAGGATAAACCCTGCAAACGCCTGGAAATCCGCCTCGAAGCCGACGAACAACTGTGGCGTCTGAGCGTCATCGACAACGGTGGCGGCATCGCCGAAGAAAATCTGTCGAAGGTCTTCGATCCGTTTTTCACCACCAAACCGGTGGGCGATGGCCTGGGCATCGGTCTGGCCGTATCCTTTGCCATCGTTCACGAATCGGGCGGACGCCTGAGCGCCGCTAATCACGACAACGGCGCGGTGTTCGCCCTCACCCTGCCCATCGATCCGGAGGCGCCTGGCGCATGCTGAATTCTGTGATGGTGGTCGACGACGAAAGCAGCATCCGCAGCGCCGTCGAACAATGGCTGAGCCTGTCGGGTTTCGAGGTGCAGTTGTTCAGCCGCGCCGATGAATGCCTGGCGCAGTTGCCGAAGCACTTCCCCGGGGTGATCCTCAGCGACGTGCGCATGCCCGGCATGACCGGGCTGGAACTGCTCGCCGAAGTGCAGCGCCGCGATGCCGATTTGCCGGTGATTCTGCTGACCGGCCACGGCGATGTGCCAATGGCGGTCGATGCGATGCGCGATGGCGCCTACGATTTTCTCGAAAAACCCTTCAGCCCGGAAACCCTGCTCGGCAGCCTGCGCCGTGCACTGGACAAGCGCCGACTGGTGCTGGAAAACCGCGCGTTGCACGAACAGGCCGATAACCGCGCCAAACTCGACGCGACCTTGCTCGGCGTGTCCCGTGGCTTGCAGACATTGCGTCGGCAAGTGCTGGATCTGGCGGCGTTGCCGGTCAACGTGTTGATTCGCGGTGAAACCGGCAGCGGCAAGGAGCTGGTCGCCCGTTGCCTGCACGACTTCGGTCCGCGTGCCGACAAGCCGTTTGTCGCGCTGAACTGTGCGGCGATTCCCGAGCAATTGTTCGAGGCCGAGCTGTTCGGACACGAGAGCGGCGCGTTCACCGGCGCTCAGGGCAAGCGCATCGGCAAGCTTGAATACGCCGATGGCGGCACGCTGTTTCTCGATGAAATCGAAAGCATGCCGCTGGCCCAACAGGTGAAATTGCTGCGGGTGTTGCAGGAGCAGAAGCTGGAGCGCTTGGGTTCCAATCAGAGCATTCGCGTGGATTTACGGATCATTGCTGCGACCAAACCGGATTTGCTGGACGAGGCGCGGGCCGGGCGTTTTCGCGAGGATCTGGCCTATCGGCTGAACGTCGCCGAGTTGCGCTTGCCGCCGTTGCGTGATCGACGCGAAGACATTCCATTGTTGTTCGAGTCGTTTGCGCACAGGGCTGCCGAGCGGTTGGGTCGCACGTTTGCGCCGCTGAGCGGCCCGCAGTTGAGCCATCTTTTGAGCCACGACTGGCCGGGCAATGTGCGTGAACTGGCGAACGTGGCCGAACGGCAAGTGCTGGGGCTGGAAGAGCCCACGCCTGTGGGCATCGATCCGGGGCAGTCGCTGGCAGCGCAGCAGGAAGCGTTCGAAGCGCATTGCCTGCGCGCGGCGTTGACGCGGCACAAGGGCGACGTGAAAGCGGTGCTTGAAGAGCTGCAACTGCCGCGCCGCACGTTCAATGAAAAGATGCAGCGGCATGGCCTGACCCGCGAGATGTTTTTGTAGGAGACCTGAAGTATCCATTGCCTGAACTGGCCTCATCGCGAGCAGGCTCGCTCCCACATTGGTCCAGTGTTCACAATTCAAATGTGGGAGCGAGCCCGCTCGCGATGAGGCCGGCACAGACAACACAAAACCAAGAGCCGGTAAGCAATTATCCGCTCACACCCAATTTCCAATAAGCGGATTTCCGCTCACTCAAACCTCAACCCCCCTCTAAACCGCCCCTCCCCCCGTTGGCACACCTCCTGCTATAGCCCCTGCAGGCTGCGTTTAAACGCGCTCCACAAAAACAATTAAACGAAGGATCCTTCAATGGATAACTCCAACGCCCTGCCCCTTGGGTCGGCTGCCGTGCCGGTCAAAGAAAGAACCACCGCCAGTCGTATCAAATCGATCTTCAGCGGTTCGGTCGGCAACATGGTCGAGTGGTACGACTGGTACGTCTATGCCGCCTTCTCCCTGTACTTCGCCAAAGCGTTTTTCCCCAAAGGCGACACCACCGCCCAACTGCTGAATACCGCCGCGATCTTCGCCGTGGGCTTCCTGATGCGCCCGATCGGTGGCTGGCTGATGGGCCTCTACGCCGACAAGGCCGGGCGTAAACGCGCATTGATGGCCTCGGTGTACCTGATGTGCTTCGGCTCGCTGCTGATTGCCCTGAGCCCCGGTTATGAAACCATCGGCATCGGCGCGCCGATCCTGCTGGTGTTCGCCCGTCTGCTGCAAGGCCTGTCGGTCGGTGGCGAATACGGCACCTCGGCCACCTACCTCAGCGAAATGGCGACCAAGGAGCGTCGCGGTTTCTACTCCAGCTTCCAGTACGTGACCCTGATCTCTGGCCAGCTCATCGCGCTGGCGGTGCTGATCGTGTTGCAACAAGTGCTGACCACCGAAGAGCTGTACGCGTGGGGCTGGCGTATTCCGTTCGCCATCGGCGCGCTGTGCGCCGTGGTCGCGCTTTACCTGCGTCGTGGCATGGAAGAGACCGAGTCGTTCACCAAGGTCGAGAAAGAGAAAAAAGAAAGCGCCATGCGCACGCTGATGCGCCATCCCAAGGAACTGATGACCGTGGTCGGCCTGACCATGGGCGGCACCCTGGCGTTCTACACCTACACCACGTACATGCAGAAATACCTGGTGAACACCGTCGGCATGAGCATCTCCGACTCCACCACCATTTCCGCTGCCACGCTGTTCCTGTTCATGTGCCTGCAACCGATCATCGGCGGGCTGTCGGACAAGGTTGGTCGTCGGCCGATCCTGATCGCCTTCGGTATCCTCGGCACGCTGTTCACCGTACCGATCCTCACCACCCTGCACACCATCCAGTCGTGGTGGGGCGCGTTCTTCCTGATCATGGCGGCGCTGATCATCGTCAGCGGCTACACCTCGATCAACGCAGTGGTGAAAGCCGAATTGTTCCCGACCGAGATCCGCGCACTGGGCGTTGGCTTGCCGTATGCCCTGACCGTATCGATCTTCGGTGGCACCGCTGAATACATCGCGCTGTGGTTCAAGAGCATCGGCATGGAAACCGGTTACTACTGGTATGTCACCGCGTGTATTGCCGTGTCGTTGTTGGTGTACATCACCATGAAAGACACCCGCAAACATTCGCGGATCGAGACGGACTAAGCTCGTCAGCGCAACAAAAAAATGGGGCAGACCTTAGCGGGTCTGCCCCTTTTCTTTGCCCGACACATTCCCTTGTAGGAGCCGGCTTGCCGGCGATGGTGTGTCAGCGACAAAAGTGTTGGCTGACACTCCATCGCCAGCAAGCTGGCTCCTACAGAGATAGAGTCGACTGGAAATAAGGTGGTCGTCCTTGCACTATGAACGCCACACCAA
Organism: Pseudomonas sp. FW300-N2A2; assembly: GCF_017351735.1. NCBI lineage: Bacteria > Pseudomonadati > Pseudomonadota > Gammaproteobacteria > Pseudomonadales > Pseudomonadaceae > Pseudomonas > Pseudomonas sp. FW300-N2A2. The sequence goes on from NZ_JACNDU010000015.1 coordinate 43,600, forward strand.
CAGGAATCCCTTCATGCCCGACGACATCCACTACTACGAACCCGCCAACGGCCACGGTCTGCCGCATGACCCGTTCAATGCCATCGTCGGCCCGCGTCCCATCGGCTGGATTTCTTCGCAGGATGCCGACGGCCGCCTGAACCTGGCGCCCTACAGTTTCTTCAACGCGTTCAACTACATTCCACCGATCATTGGATTTTCCAGCGTCGGACGCAAAGACAGCCTGAACAACATCGAGCAGACCGGCGAGTTCGCCTGGAACCTGGCAACCCGGCCGCTGGCCGAGCAGATGAACCAGAGCTGCGCGATGGTCGGGCCAGAGGTCAACGAGTTCGAGTTGTCCGGGCTGACGCCCGTCGCGTCGAAAATCATTCAGGTGCCACGGGTCGCCGAAAGCCCGGTGTCCTTCGAGTGCAAGGTCACGCAGATCATCCAGTTGCAGCGCGCCGACGGCAACGTGGTGCCGAGCTGGCTGATTCTCGGCGAAGTGGTCGCCGTGCACATCGCCAAATGGCTGTTGAAGGACGGGGTGTACGACACCGCCGCGGCAGAACCGATTCTGCGCGGTGGCGGACCAGCGGATTACTTTCAACTGGGCCCGGAGGCCTTGTTCAAGATGTTCCGCCCGGGAGCGGTCAGGTAATTACCAGATCAGCTCGCCGTCTTCGCCGACGCCCTTGAGGTGCGTCAGTTGCAGGGCGGCAGCTTCGTCCGCTTCTTTGGCGGTCTTGAACGTCTGGTCTTCCAGCAATTTGTTGAAGCGCGGTGCGCCCGAACCACCGATGGCTTTGGTGGCAATCGCCGCATAGTAACCGCCCTCGCGGGGCACTACGGCGGATACGGCTTCGAAGGTTTCAAAGGCTTTGCGTGCCATGTCGCGGATCCTGGCTGATTGAGAATGGCGTCATTAAACCCTCAACCCGCCAGTTTGTGTACCCGCGACCGGGACTGCCACTGCGCCTGGGCCGCCGACACGTCCTTGAAGGTATGGAAATCCAGGCTGTTGACCACCAGCTCTTGCACCAGCTCAGCAAAAATATCCATGGCCGGCGTGCTGAAATAGGCCGTCATGGCTTGCTGATGGGTCCAGAAACCGGACACCAGCCACAATTCCGGATCGCACTGCGAATGCTGCAGGGAAAAACTCAGGCAGCCAGGCGCGGTGCGCGACGGCTCGATCAAGGCGCTGAGGCGCGCACCGAGTTCCGCCGAACACCCGGCGCGGGCCCGGACGAAGGCCATATGACTGACGGGGATCTGCTTAGACATGTTCAACCCTCCCAGGTACTCGAGTGGCAGCCGTGGGACGGGCTGCGACAGGATCCAAGATTAAGCCCCTGCACGCCGCCCCGTTAGTCGATTCCTGCCGGCTTGTTGCACAATCCTGCGAGGCTGCATTCGGTACCTGTAACAATGTGTGAATAGTGTCACAGGCCTGAAACACGAGGTTCGAGCAAGTTTTCTCTGCCATAGACTGCCTTGGCAGCACACCTCTTCAACCCCGTGCAGAATCAGGCAAGCTTTTCGCAGGATGTGTCTACCGCTGTGCCTTGCACAAATTTAAGCTCAGCTCATTCCCATTGCTTCGCCGAGGATGCCCTGCATGTCGTCGCTCGATCACTTTCAAGCCCCGCTGGACGCCGACATGGAGAAACAGCGCGCGGAACTGGCCGCTATCATCCGTCGCAACACGATGGAGGATGGCACTTATGCCACTGCCGTCGCCTCGCTGTTCATGGGCAAACACAGCCAGTCCCATGAATTCGCCCCGGTGCTGGCGCAACCGGCGTTGTGCATCATGGCGCAGGGGCGCAAAGAGGTCAGACTGGCCGACGAATACTTCAATTACGACCCGCTGAATTACCTGGTGGTATCGGTCTCCATGCCCCTGAGCGGGCGGATAGTGAACGTCACCTCTGAAGAACCGATTCTCTCGGTGCGGCTGGACATTGATCCGGCGGAAATCACCGCACTGATAGCCGACGCCGGCCCTTTGGGCGTGCCGACCCGCCCCACCGGTCGCGGTTTGTATGTCGAACGGATCGACACCGCGATGCTCGACGCGGTGTTGCGCCTGGCGCGATTGCTGGACACGCCGAAAGACATCGCCATGCTCGCACCGTTGATTCGCCGGGAGATTCTCTATCGGTTGCTGCGCAGTCAGCAGGGCCATCGCTTATATGAGATCGCGATTGCCAACAGCCAGAGCCACCGCATCAGCCAGGCGATCAAATGGCTCAACGGCAATTATGAGCAACCGCTGCGCATTGATGATCTGGCCAAGGAAGTGAATCTGAGCGTGTCGACCTTGCATCACCGGTTCAAGGCGATGACGGCGATGAGTCCGTTGCAGTATCAGAAGCAACTGCGCTTGCAGGAAGCGCGGCGGTTGATGCTGGCCGAAGGGCTGGAAGCGTCGGCGGCGGGGTATCGCGTCGGGTATGAAAGCCCGTCGCAGTTCAGCCGTGAGTACAGCCGGTTGTTCGGGGCCCCGCCGCTGCGGGATCTGGCGCGGTTGCGGTTGACGGTTTGATCCGGATTTTGTGGTGTTGCAAATGAAGCCATCGCTGGCAAGCCAGCTCCTACAGGGGATCCGCGTTCACCGCAAAACCCTTGTAGGAGCTGGCTTGCCAGCGATGAGGCCAGTCAATCCAGCCAGGTTCTAATGTCAGGCGCCTAGTACTCGGCAAGCCTCGGCCGGCAACGTCACCGACACCGGGTTGCCAATGCTCAACCCGAACCCCTGGCACGGCGTGCTCAACGCGGTAAACGACACCCCGGAACACTCCACGGTCGTCTCGATCGTCGCGCCGATGTCTCGCACGAACGTCACGGTGCCCAACAAACGATTCCCCGCCGTCGCCTGCGGATGCGACAGTTGCAGGTCCTCAGGGCGGATCAGCATCTTGACCCTCTCTCCCGCCGCAATGCTCGTGCAGATCGGCACTTGCAGCGCATCGCCCCCCGGCAGGCTGACCTGGCCGTTACCCAGCGCGGTCGCCGGGAAGATGTTGCCCGAACCGATGAAGTCCGCGACAAACTCGTTGGCCGGATGACGATAGATCTCGATCGGCGTGCCGACCTGCTGCACGCGATGCTCACCCAGTACCACGACGATATCGGCCATGGTCATCGCCTCACGCTGGTCGTGGGTGACCATGATGGTGGTGATGTTCAGGCGTTGTTGCAGTTGACGGATTTCCACCTGCATCGACTCGCGCAGCTTGGCGTCCAGCGCCGACAGCGGTTCGTCCAGCAGGAGGATTTTCGGGTGGTTGGCAATCGCCCGGGCAATCGCCACACGCTGACGTTGACCGCCAGACAGTTTCGCCACCGGGCGATCAATCATTTCCTGCAACTGAATCAGTTCCAGCAATTCCACTACGCGCTTGTGCTGATCAGCCTTGCTGACCCCGCGCAATTTCAGCGGATAGGCGATGTTTTCCCCAACGGTCATGTGCGGAAACAGCGCCAACGATTGAAACACCATGCCGAAATTACGCAGATGCGCCGGGGTTTGGCCGATGTCTTCACCGTCCAGGCGAATCTCGCCGCCGGTCAGGGTTTCGAGGCCGGCGATCATCCGCAGCAAGGTGGTTTTACCGCAGCCCGAAGGGCCGAGGAAACACACCAGTTTGCCTTCCGGCAAATGCAGGTTCACATCCTTTACCGCGCAGGCCGAGCCATAATGTTTCTCGACGTTTTCCAGAATCAGACCAGACATATGAATCACCTCAAGAATCAGAACGAAACGCCACCTTCACCGACCAGCTTCTCCAACGCCCAGATCAGGACGAAGTCGATCAGCACGATCAGCACGGCAAACGAAAATACGGTAGGGTCGAGCGACGACACGGTGCGGCTGTACATCCAGATCGGCACGGTCATCACGTCGATGGTGTAAAGGAAATAGGTCACGGTGAATTCGTTGAACGAGACGATGAACGCCAGCAGCATCCCCGCCAGAATCCCCGACTTCATCAGCGGCACCACCACATCGATGATCGCCCGCGTTGGCGAAGCACCGAGCATTTGTGCGGCCTCTTCAACTTCGCTGCCGATGGAGAGCATTGCCGCCGTGCAGTTTTTCACCACGAACGGCAGCGCCAGGATCACGTGAGCGATCACCAGCCGCGAGGTGGTCATCTGGAACGGCAGGCTGTCGAACACCAACAACAATGCCAGGCCCAATACCACCATCGGAAACACCAGCGGTAGCGACATCAGTTGCAGCGCCACCGCCTTGCCGCGGAACTCGCAACGGGTCAGCGCATAAGCCGCCGGCACCGCGATGATCGTGGCGAAGACCATGGTCAGGCACGACACCATCAGGCTGGTGGTCATGGCTTTGCCGAGGCTCAGCACATCACTCGCGTCCGGCGACACGAAGGTGTGCCAGGCGGCCTTGTACCATTGCAGGCTGTAGCTGCTCGGCGGGAAGTCGAGGTTCGACGCACCGCTGAACGACATGACGATCATGGTCAGGATCGGCAACACCGCCAGCAGCAAAATGAACCCCGAGAGGATGCCGGCAAACTTGCCGGTTTCGCCTGGCAGCAGCGAATAACGCTTCTTGATCACAGAGCTCATTGCGAAGCCTCCAGCATGCGCCGACGACGGCCAGTGATGTATTCGGACAAAGTCATGATCGCGAGCGTGGTGACAATCAGCACCACACCGGCGGCGGACGCGGCGGGCCAGTTCATCAGCGGGGCGATCTGGTCATGGACCATCACCGCCAGCATCGGCACGCGTCGGCCACCCAGCAACAACGGCACCACGAAGCTGCTGGCGTTGTAAGCGAAAACCAGTGTCGCGCCGGTGATGATCCCCGGAAAACTCATCGGCAGAACCACCTGGCGGAACACCTGAAAGCGACTGGCGCCCAGGGTGGCAGCGGCCTCTTCGTAAGTGCGGGCGACGCCGCGCATGGCGCTGGCGATCGGCAGCACGGCCAACGGGAACGCGGTTTGCACCAGGCCCATCAGTACGCCGTTCTGGTTGTACAGCAACATGATCGGGCGCTTGATCAGGCCCAGGCCCATCAGTGCCTGATTGAGCATGCCGCCCGGGCCGAGAATCACCAGCCAGCCGTAGCTTTGCAGCAGCAGGTTGACCAGCAATGGCAGCAGCACCGCAGCGAGGAAGATCCTGCGCACAAACGGCGACGTCAGGCGCGACATGGTGTAGGCCACCGGGATCGCCAGCACCACGGCGATCACTGCGCTGATCAGCGCCAGGCGCAAGGTCAGCAGCAAGGATTTGAGGTAATACGGTTCCAGCAATTGGGCGTAGCTGGCCAGGCTGAACCCGGTCCATTCCGCGCCTTTGGTGCCGACGCTCATGCGCAGCACCAGCAGGCTGGCGGCAATCAGCACGCCGAGAAACAGCATCGACGGCGTCAGAAAAAACCAGGCGCGGGTCGTCGGCGAAACACCCCGATTAGCGCGCACAGGAGCTGCATCGACCGGATGAGTCAGAGGTTGGTGTTCCATAGCAAGGGTCTCGTCAATGGAAAGCAGCTGGCAAACACAAGACCTCAGGCCACCTCGGCCCCTTGTAGGAGTGAGCCTGCTCGCGATAGCGGTGTATCAGTCGACATTAATGGTGAATGTCAGTCAGCTATCGCGAGCAGGCTCGCTCCCACAGGGGATCTTCAGTGATGAAGACCCTATGTTCGCCACTCGATCAGGAAGAAAAGATTTCCGTGTAGCGACGAATCCATTGGTCATGCACGGAGGCCAGGAAGGCGTTGTCGTGCATGATCGCCTTCTCGGCAATCTGCTCAGGCGTGAGGATGTACGGGCTCTTGCGCGCTTCGGCGGAGATGATCGCCTTGGCGTTGACCGGGCCGTTGTAAATGTCCTCAGCCATCTTGCCCTGCACCAGCGGGTCCAGAGAGTGGTTGATGAACGCGTAGGTCAGGTCGGTATCGCCCGGACGGTTTTTCGGCATCACCGACAGCATCAGGTCGGTGTAGAAACCTTCTTTCATGCCGAACGTGGCGCCCAGGCCGTAGGCCGGATCGCGGATCTGTTTCGGGAAGAAGGCCGGTGCGTACAGGCCACCCATGTCCAGGGAACCGGTGCGGAACAGCTCGGCGATCTGGTTCGGGTTTTCACCCAGGGTCACCACACGATCCTTCAGCTCGGCGAGTTTCTTGAAGCCGGGTTCGATGTTGTGTTCATCACCACCGGCCAGTTTGGCGGCGATGATGATCAGGTCCATCGCTTCGGTCCAGTTCGGCGGCGGCAGGAAGATGTTCGGCGACAGCTCCGCGTCCCACAGGGCGGCATAACTGTCCGGTGCTTCCTTGATGGTACGGGTGCTGTAGACCAGGCTGTTGCACCAGAGCAGGTAACCGATCCCGTGGCCATTGGCGCCGGTGCGGTATTTCTCCGGGACATCCACCAGGTTGGGAATACGGTTGAGGTCGGGTTTTTCCAGCAGGTTGGCGGCGGCCAGACCTTCGGCGCCAACGCCAGCCAGGGTGATGATGTCGTATTGCGGACGATCACCGCCGGCCTTGAGTTTGGCGACCATTTCCGAAGTACTGCCGGTGCGGTCAGCGATGACCTTGCAGCCGTACTTGTCTTCGAACGTTGCGGCGATGTTGCGCAGTGCGGCCAGGCCTGTGTCATCGGACCAGGTCAGCAGGCGCAGGGTCTTGCCCTGGAAGCGCGTGTCGCTGGCATTGGCCTTGACGAAGGGCAAGCTCATGGCTGCCGCGGCAACCGAGGCCACGCCTACGGTTTTGATGAATTGACGTCTGTTCAGATCATGCTCGCCCATTACGGACTCCCTTTGTTTTTGTAGGTATAAGGCAGGTCGAAACTGTTGCATCCGCGCGGCCGGATCAGTGTTATCCCCCGTATTTTCGGGGGCTTGGCTGAACCAGTGAGTTCATCCTGAGGTCGTGTAAAACACCTGACTATCGATAAAAATTCATTGAAGCCATGACGCCAGCGCATGCCTCCTTTGAAGGCATGCGCTCACCTTTTTCGTGCCGTCAGACGGCGCGAATCACGTGTTTGATTTCCTGGAAAGCCTGCAAGCCCCACGGCCCCAATTCGCGGCCGATGCTGCTCTGCTTGTAGCCGCCCCAGGCGGTCTGCGGGAAGATCACTTGCGGCGCGTTGATCCACACAAGCCCCGCCTGCAAAGCGTTGGCAACCCGATCCGCCGCCTCGGTATCGCGCGTTACCACGCTGGCCACCAGGCCGAACTGGCTGTCGTTGGCCAGGGCAATCGCCTCGGCTTCGGTGGCGAAACTGCGCACGCAGATCACCGGGCCGAAAATCTCTTCACACCACAGCGCACTGTCGAGGGGCACTTCGGTGAAAATCGTCGGCTGCAAAAAATAGCCGCGCGGCAGGTCTGCGGGGCGATTGCCGCCGCAGATCAGCTTGGCGCCAGCACTCAAACCGCGATCGATGTGGCCGAGTACGCGTTGGTATTGCGCCTGATTGACCAGTGCGCCCATTTCCACGTTCGGGTCGAACGGGTCGGCCACGCGGATGGCTTCAGTACGCGCCTTCAGGCGCAGGAGGAATTCGTCGGCCAGTTCATCGGCGACCAGCACGCGGCTGGTGGCGGAACACATCTGCCCGGCGTTGAAGAAACCACCGCCACAGGCCACTTCCACGGCCAGCTCGATGTCGGCATCAGCCAGCACCAGCAGCGAGGATTTGCCGCCCAGTTCCAGGCTCACGCCCTTCACGGTTTCTGCCGCGCGCTGCATCACCTGCACGCCGACCGCGTTGCTGCCGGTGAAGGAAATCTTGGCGATGCGCGGGTCCGCCGACATCGGCGCGCCGACCGCCAGACCGGTGCCGCAGACCACGTTGAACACGCCCTTCGGCAAACCGGCCTCGGCGATGATTGCCGCCAGTTCCAGCTCCGGCAGCGGCGTCACTTCCGAAGGTTTGAGCACCACGCAGCAACCGGCAGCCAGGGCCGGGGCGAGTTTCCAGGCGGTGGTGACCATCGGGAAATTCCACGGCACGATCAGGCCGACCACACCGCACGGCTCACGGCGCACACGGGCGCTGAAGTCGTCGGTGGGCAGCTCGACGTTGCTGTCCTGTTTGGCGTCGAGGCCTTCGGCCAGGCCTGCGTAGTACTCGAACGTAGCGATCACATCATCGACGTCGATGGCCGCTTCGAACAACGGTTTGCCGTTGTTGCTCGACTGCAAGTGCATCAACTTGTCGCGACCAGCCTGCACGCCCGCAGCGATTTTGCGCAGGATGGCACCGCGCTCGGCGCCGGTGGTTTGCGACCATGCCTTGAAGGCTTCGGTAGCTGCATTTGCGGCTTGATCGACGGCGTGTGCATCGCCGCCATTCACGGTGGTCAGCAACGCTTCGGTGGCCGGGTTGATCACGCGCAGGTGTTCGCTGCCTGCCGACCATTTACCGTCGATGAACAGACCATCAAGAGTGGTGGGGAAAGTCATTTCGACACCGCCTGCATCCACAGAGTCTGATCGATTTCAATCAGGGTCGGGCCTTGGCGATCGGTGGCTACACGCAAGGCGCTGCGCAGTTGCTCGACACCGTCGACCGCTTCGGCCGCACAACCCAATGCCTTGGCGACACCGATGAAGTCCGGGGTGTAGATGTCTACGCCGACCGGCTCGATGGCGCGGTTGACCATGTATTTCTTGATCTCTTCGTAGCCCTGGTTGTTCCACAGCAGGACGATCACCGGGGTACGCGCTTCAACGGCGCTGGCCAGTTCCGGCAGGGTGAATTGCAGGCCGCCGTCGCCGATCAGGCACACCACCGGAGGACGCGCGCCGTTTTCAACGCTACCGCCGAGCCAGGCGCCAATCGCTGCCGGCAAGGCATAACCGAGGGTGCCGTAGCCGGTGGACGAGTTGAACCAGCGGCGCGGACGCTCCGGGTTGAAGGTCAGGTTGCCGGTGTACACCGGTTGGGTCGAGTCACCGACGAACACCGCGTTCGGCAATTCGTGCAGGACGGTTTCGAGGAAACGGGTCTGGGCCAGAGTCGGCGCGTCCCAAGTGGCGGCGAGGTCTTCGCGCAGACGTGCGGCGCGGACCTGGCCCCAATCGTTGCGGCGCTCGGCCAGCGATTTGTGGGACAACGCGCTCAGCAAGGCTTGGGCAGCGTTGCGCGAATCGGCCACCAGTGCGATGTGCGGCGGGTAGTTGCGCACGGTCTGATCCGGGTCGATATCAACGCGCAGCAGCTTGCCGGGAATTTCGAAACCACCGGCGAAAGTGACGTCGTAGTCGGTCTCGGCCAGCTCGGTGCCGATGGCCAGAACCACATCGGCCTCGGCAACCAGGGCGCGAGTCGCGACCAGGCTCTGGGTCGAACCGATCAACAGCGGATGGCTGGATTCGAGCATGCCTTTGGCGTTGATGGTCAGCGCCACTGGCGCGTCCAACAATTCAGCCAGTTCAGTCAATTCCGCAGCGGCATCGATGGCACCGCCACCAGCGAGAATCAACGGACGCTTGGCGCCGGCGAGCAGTTCGGTCATGCGGCTGATCGCGCTTGGCGAAGCACCGGCGCGGTCGATATTGACCGGCAGGCTGCTGAGCAGGTCGTCGGCTTCTTCAACCAGAACGTCCAGTGGGATTTCGATGTGAACAGGACGCGGACGACCGGCCTGGAACAGCGCGAAAGCGCGGGCCAACACGCCCGGCAATTCGGACGCCGACATCAGGGTGTGGGAGAACGCCGCCACGCCGCCGACCAATGCGCTCTGGTTCGGCAGCTCGTGGAGCTTGCCGCGACCACCGCCCAACTGGCTGCGGGTCTGCACGCTGGAGATCACCAGCATCGGGATCGAATCGGCGTAGGCCTGGCCCATGGCAGTGGTGATGTTGGTCATGCCCGGGCCGGTGATGATGAAGCACACACCCGGTTTGCCGCTGGTGCGTGCATAACCGTCGGCCATGAAACCGGCGCCCTGTTCGTGACGCGGAGTGACGTGGTTGATGCTCGAACGGGCCAGCCCGCGATACAGCTCCACGGTGTGAACCCCAGGGATGCCGAACACCTGCTCAACCCCGTAATCTTCGAGTAACTTGACCAATACTTCGCCGCACGTCGCCATGTCTTTTGCCCTTTTTGTTCGTTTGAGACGCCGGGCCTGCGCAGTGTTTATGATGAGCGGGCAGGTCCAGGGATGGCCTCATTGGAACGGGCGACACGTAGCCGCAACAATGGATAAAAAGTCATACTAGCCATGTCCTCACGTCATACCTTGGATCCCAATGAAACGATTGCCTCCCCTGCCGGCGCTGCACACTTTTCTGATTACCGCGCAGTGCTGCAACTTCACCCGTGCCGCCGAACAGCTGTTCATCACCCAGGGCGCGGTGAGTCGACAGATCGCCGGGCTGGAAGAACATTTGGGTTATGAGCTGTTCATTCGCCAGGCCCGCGGCCTGGATTTGACGGCTGAAGGACGGGAGTGGCTGCCACGGGTGCAGCAGATTTTCGGCTTGATCGACGAGGCGGTGGAGCAGATCGGCGAGAAGCGCGAAACCCTGCAACTCAAGGCGCCGACCTGTGTGATGCGCTGGTTGTTGCCGCGCCTGTTGCAGTGGCAACGGGAGCGTCCGGATGTGCCGGTGGAGCTGACCACCACGGTCAAGCACGGCGTGGATTTTCATCGCGAGCAATTCGACGCGGCGGTTATGTATGGCGCGCCGCCGGACAACGCGCTGACGTCTTATCTGCTGTTCGACGAGCAACTGACGCCGGTGTGTTCGCGACCGATGCTGGAAGGGCCACAGGCCTTGCAGTCACCGGCGGATCTGCAACAGCACTTGCTGCTGCACCCGACGCGGGATGAGCGCGACTGGAATGCCTGGCTGAAAGCGGCGGATCTTCAACTGAGCAATGTCAGCAAGGGTCAGCATTTCGAAACCCTGGACCTGGCGATGTCGATGGCGTCTCAGGGGACAGGTGTGGCGATTGGCGATTGGTCGTTGATTGGCGATGACCTGAGTGCCGGGCGGCTGGTCATGCCGTTTGAATTGAAGGTGAAAACCGGGTTGGCGTATTACCTGGTATTCCCGGAGAAACCTGCACCTTCGCCGAAGTTGCGCGAATTGATGGGGTGGTTGGTGGAGCAGGCGCAGAGTCGGTGAAGGCCCAAAAGCATCGCCGGCAAGCCGGCTCCTACAGGGTTCAAATCCCCCCCTGTAGGAGCCGGCTTGCCGGCGAAGGTTTAAGCCGCGCCATCAATACCCGACAGTAAACCGCTGACGGGAGTGCTTCGGCGCTTCCACTTCATCCAACATCGCAATCGCATAATCAGCAAACGTAATCCAGCTGCGCCCCGCGCCGCTCACCAGCAAATCATCCTTGCCAACCCGGAACGTACCCGTACGCTCGCCTTCGACAAACTCCGCCGACGGCGACAGGAAGGTCCAGTCCAGTTCCTGTTCCTTGCGCAGGTTTTCGAGAAACAACGCACCGGCGCTGGCCTCTGCCTTGTATTCCGCCGGGAAACCTTCGCTGTCGATGACGCGGGTGCCGTCCGGCAGCAACAGCGAACCGGCACCGCCCACCACCAGCAGACGTTTCACCCCGGCCTTCTTCACCGGCGCCACAACGGCAGCGGAGGGAATCGTGGCGAAATGTGCCGCGCTGATAACCACATCATGCCCCGTCACAGCGGCTTGCAAGGCGTCGCCATCCAGCACGTCGACATTCTTGCTGACCACCCCGGCACGCTGGCCGATTTTCGACGTATCGCGCGCGATGGCCGTAACGCTATGACCACGACGCAGGGCTTCTTCCAACAGTTGGCTGCCGGCACGGCCGGTGGCACCGATGATTGCGATGTTGCTCATGACGTTCTCCAGTGTGGATCAGTGTGAGTGGGTGAATCGGGTTACCACTTCATCTCGCCCTTGGCGACTTTGGCGCTCAGCTCCAGCGAGCTTTCTTCGCCCAGTTTCGGGTAGCGTTTTTTCATCGCGGCGATCAGCGCGGCGGCGTCTTTGGCCTTGGCGGTTTCTTCGTCGAAGGCTTTGATGTAATCCGCGGTGAACTGCACGGCGGCCAGGGAGCGGGCACTTTTGCCGAGGTAGTGACCCGGCACGAGGGTGTGCGGTTTCAGGGTTTCGATGGAGTGCAGCGTAGCCAGCCAGTCAGCGTGGGACTGCGCGGTTTGGGTATCGGCCATCCATACGTGAATGTTTTCTGCGACGACCACGCCACCGACCACTGCCTTGATCGACGGGATCCACACAAAGGTACGATCCGGTTGTTTGCCCTCAAGACCCACCACCTGCAACTTCTGCCCTTCGAGCATCAGGCTGTCGCCCTTGAGTACGTCCGGCACGATGGTTTTGGCCGGCACGTCGGCACCCATTTTCGGCCCCCAGAACGCCAGTTTGCCGTCGACGGTTTGCTTGATGTGGTCCACGGTCGGTTGCGAGGCGAGCACCTTGGCGTTGGGGAACGCGGCGGTCAGGGTGTCGAGGCCGAAGTAGTAATCCGGGTCACCGTGGCTGATATAGATGGTGGTCAGTTGCTTGCCGCTGGCGCGGATTTTTTCCACCACTTGCTCGGCCTGGGATTTGCCGAATTGCGCGTCCACCAGAATCGCGTCTTTCTCGCCGCTGACCAGCACCGACGTCACCGGGAAGATCGCTTTCTCGCCGGGGTTGTAAACATCCAGCGTCAGCGTCGATGCCGCCGCGTGGGCCGCGAAACCGAGGGTGGCCGTGGCCAGCAAAATACGCTTGAGGTTGAAACCGATCATCTGTTGCTCCGTTGTTTGATAGACGCCCTTTGTGTAGGAGCCGGCTTGCTGGCGATGGATTTGAAGACGCCGCGTTTATCCAGGAACTACGCGTTATCAACACCGCCCGCAGCAAGCCGGCTCCTACAGAATATGGACAGAGCTTAGTTGCCTTATTCGTTACAAAAAATGCGATGCTTAGACATAGTTTGTTTCTGAAAGCGGGCAAATCATGGATCGTCTACAAGCAATGCGCGTATTCGTCACGGTGGTCGACCTCGGCAGCCAGTCGGCCGCCGCCGATCATCTGGACCTGTCGCGGCCGGTGGTTTCGCGGTATCTGGCGGAACTGGAAGACTGGGTCGGCGCGCGCCTGATGCATCGCACCACGCGTAAATTGAGCCTGACCGCCGCCGGCAGTGAAATCCTGCCGCGCTGTCGGCAGATGCTCGACCTGTCCACAGACATGCAGGCCGCCGTCAGCGAGCCGGACGATGCGCCGCGTGGCCTGCTGCGAATCAGCGTCAGCACCTCGTTCGGCCAGGCGCAATTGGCGGATGCGATGGCCGCCTACGTCAAACGTTACCCCGGCGTCAGCATCGACCTGCAGATGCTCGACCGCACGGTGAACCTGGTGGATGAGCGCATCGATCTGGCGATTCGCACCAGCAATGACCTGGACCCGAACCTCATTGCGCGACGGCTGACGGTCTGCCGCTCGGTGATCTGCGCCGCCCCCGCTTACCTGCAGGAGCACCCGACGCCAATGCGGGTGGAAGACCTGAGCCAGCACAACTGCCTGACCCACTCCTACTTCGGCAAAAGCCTGTGGCACTTCGAGCAGGACGGCGAACCGGTCTCGGTGCCGGTGCAGGGCAACATCAGCGCCAACGAAGCGAGCACCCTGCTGCGCGCAACAATCGCTGGCGCCGGGGTGGCGATGCTGCCGAGCTATCAGGCGGGTGTGCATATCCACAGCGGCGAACTGATCCGCCTGCTGCCCCAGGCCGAGCCGCGCCAGATGAACATCTACGCGGTGTATGCCTCACGCAAGCACATGCCGGCGGCATTGCGCAGCGTGCTGGATTTTCTGGTGCTGCGGTTTCCGGAAGAACCAGAGTGGGATGCAGGATTGTAGATACGCCCCCCTGTAGGAGCCGGCTTGCCGGCGATGGTCGTTAACGATAACGCGGGCTTACCGGATGAACGCGGTGCCTTTACGTTCATCGCCAGCAAGCTGGCTCCTACAGGGGGGAATGCATGACTGGCAACTCACTGCCGCTGACCTATGCTGAACTTAGTACCGAAGGGTATTCGTTCAGAGGTCAACGCCATGAACACGAAAACAAGAAGATACCTCGCCATTTTCATCACCTGCGCGGTGACGCTGGCGCTATACGGCACCGCAGCGTGGCGCGTTGAGCAATTGCGAAACCTGCCCCGTGAGTACGCGAGCTGCAACTTCGAGCGCTGCATTCCCCACAACGCGACCCTCAACGCCCTCCGGTGATGAAGGGGATCAGGCCTCGTTGTCCTGATCGGCCTTCAAGCGGTCGCGAAACGCCTTGGGTGAGATCCCCACACGACGCCGGAACAGGCGCGTGAAGTTGGTCGGATCGGAAAACCCCAACACATCGGACATTTCATAAATGGTCATGCTGGTGTAGGTCAGCAAACGCTTGGCCTCCAGCAATTGCCGTTCGTGCATGATCTGCAACGCCGGTTGTCCCGCCAATTCACGGCACGTGCCGTTGAGGTGCGACACCGAAATCCCCAGCCGATGCGCCAGGTCTTCGACCTTGACGTGCTGGCGATACGTCTCTTCCACCAGTTGGATAAACCCGTTGAGGTATTCCCGCGCACGTTGCGGACGCTGACTGGCCGAGCGACGCTGCAACGCCTGCCGGCTGACCCACACCATGATCACGCTGACCAGCGAATGCATGAGCATTTCCCGGGCCGGTTGATGACCGGTGTATTCGGTTTGCAGCGCAGAAAACAGACTGTTGAGGTACTCGCTGTCGTTGCCGGCCGGATAACTTTCGGCCTGGGCCAGAGCATTCACCGAGTTGCCCAATTGTGCCTGAAGATGGGCGACCAGCGGCGCGGCGAGGGTCACGACAAAGCCTTCGACATCCTCGGAAAAACGATAACCGTGCACCGATAACGGCGGCAGAACCAGGATCGCCGGTTCGCCCAATTGCGTACGTTTGCCTTCGATTTCAAGCTCTGCCTGACCTTTGAACACGAAGAGCAACTGACATAAATCGGCGTGGCGATGGGGTTTGATTTCCCATTGGTGTTCGCGGCTGCGTTTGGAAATGGTTTCACAGTGCAGCAAGTCCGGGGTCGGCCAGTCCAGGCTTTCACCGTAGAGCTTGAACACCGGTATCGAAGGCAGGGCAGGCTTGTTCATAACTTCAATCCAGGCCTCGGGAAGTGACGGGCGATAATCGCACCGATTGGCAGAAAGTACAGCTATCGGCTCAGTTTTCACCTTCAATTGACAGACCCGCAAGTGAAAAATGCAAGCACTCGATCCATAAAAATAATTCACCGACGCAGGTCGTGTGGAGCTTGCGAGTCATAAAAACAATGAAAACACTGAAAACCCAAGTCGCCATCATTGGCGCCGGCCCCTCCGGTTTGCTGCTCGGCCAATTGCTGCACAACGCCGGTATCGACACCCTCATTCTCGAACGCCAGACCCCGGACTATGTGCTCGGGCGAATCCGTGCCGGAGTCCTCGAACAAGGCATGGTAGAGCTGCTGCGTCAGGCCGGCGTCGGCCAGCGCATGGACGCCGAAGGGCTGGTTCACGGCGGCTTCGAACTGGCCCTCGACGGGCGCCAGGTGCACATCGATCTGCACGCCCTGACCGGGGGCAAAACCGTGATGATCTACGGGCAAACCGAAGTCACTCGCGACCTGATGGCCGCTCGTCGGGAGGCCGGCGCACAGACGATCTATGAAGCCGGCAACGTCGTGCCTCACGGTATGAAAACCGATGAAACGTTCGTGACGTTCGAAAAGGACGGCGAAGCGTATCGGCTCGATTGCGACTACATCGCCGGTTGCGACGGTTTCCATGGTGTAGCGCGGCAATCGATTCCCGCCGAGAACCTGAAGGTGTTCGAACGGGTTTATCCGTTCGGCTGGCTGGGGATTCTTGCCGACACGCCACCGGTTCACGATGAGTTGGTCTACGCCCGTCACGAGCGCGGTTTTGCCCTGTGCAGCATGCGCTCGGCGACTCGCACCCGGTATTACCTTCAGGTGCCTGCCGACGAGGCTGTCGAGAATTGGTCCGATCAACGCTTCTGGGATGAGCTCAAATCCCGGCTGCCTGCTGCGCTGGCCGAGTCTTTGGTGACCGGGCCGTCCATCGAAAAAAGCATCGCGCCGTTGCGCAGTTTCGTGGTCGAACCGATGCAATACGGGCGGATGTTTCTGGTCGGCGACGCCGCGCACATCGTCCCGCCGACCGGCGCCAAAGGCCTGAACCTGGCGGCCAGCGACGTCAGTACGTTGTTCAATATCCTGCTGAAGGTTTACCGCGAAGGCCGTGTCGATTTGCTGGAGAAATACTCCGAGGTCTGCCTGCGCAGGGTCTGGAAAGCCGAACGATTTTCCTGGTGGATGACCTCGATGTTGCACCGCTTTGAAGATCACGATGCGTTCAGCCAGCGCATCAGCGAGTCGGAGCTCGATTACTTCGTGGACTCCGAGGCGGGTCGGAAAACCATTGCAGAAAATTACGTCGGGCTTCCTTATGAGGCTATCGAATAGCTTCCTACCGACTTACACTGGCGAGCATCCCCGCTCGCCCTTGCCTCCTGCGGGACCCTCACTGCCCGCAGGTTCTCCCGTGACCAATCTCAACCAGCCTGAAACGCCCAAACCGGCCATCCGGAGCGTGCTGATCGCCCTGATGCTGGCCATCTTTCTCGGGGCGCTGGATCAGACGATCGTCGCTGTATCGATGCCCGCCATCTCCGCGCAGTTCAAGGACGTCAGCCTGCTGGCCTGGGTGATTTCCGGCTACATGGTGGCGATGACCGTCGCCGTGCCGATCTACGGCAAACTTGGCGACCTGTACGGTCGGCGCAAGTTGATGCTGTTCGGCATGGGGCTGTTCACGATTGCTTCGTTCTTCTGCGGCATGGCTCAGAGCATGGAGCAACTGGTGCTGGCGCGGATTCTTCAGGGCATTGGCGCCGGCGGGATGATTTCGGTCAGCCAGGCGATCATCGGCGACATCGTGCCGCCTCGCGAACGCGGTCGTTATCAAGGCTATTTCAGCAGCATGTACGCGGTGGCCAGCGTCGCCGGCCCGGTACTCGGCGGTTACATGACCGAATACCTGTCCTGGCGCTGGGTGTTCCTGATCAACCTGCCGCTGGGCCTTGGCGCCTGGCTGGTCGCCCGTCACACCCTGGTCGGGCTCCCGGTGCCGCAGCGCAAACCGATCATCGATTACCTCGGCACCGTGTTGATGATCATCGGTTTGACCGCCTTGTTGCTCGGCATTACTCAGGTCGGCCAGGGGCATTCGTGGCGCAGCGCCGAGGTGCTGGGGTTGCTGGGTTGTGCGGTGGTGGTCCTGGCGTTGTTCGTCGGGCATGAGCGCCGTGCACGGGAGCCGTTGCTGCCGATGCACCTGTTCGCCAACCGCAATGCGATCCTGTGCTGGTGCACGATTTTCTTCACCAGTTTCCAGGCGATTTCGTTGATTGTGCTGATGCCGTTGCGCTTCCAGAGCGTGACCGGCGCCGGGGCCGACAGTGCCGCGCTGCACCTGTTGCCACTGGCCATGGGTTTGCCGATCGGCGCGTATTTCGCCGGGCGCCGAACCTCGGTGACCGGGCGCTATAAACCGATGATTCTCGCGGGCGCCCTCCTCATGCCGATCTCGATCCTCGGGATGGCGTTCAGTCCGCCACAGGCGGTGGTGCTCAGCAGTCTGTTCATGGTGCTCAGCGGGATCGCCTCCGGCATGCAGTTCCCGACGTCATTGGTCGGGACGCAGAATTCGGTAGAACAACGGGACATCGGCGTGGCGACCAGCACCACCAACCTGTTCCGCTCCCTCGGCGGCGCGGTGGGCGTGGCGTTGATGTCGGCGTTGTTGCTGGCATTGCTGCAAGACTCGAGTTTCGCCCATCTGACCGGCTCGACGCTGATTGCCGAGGGCAGCTCGGGGAACGTTTTGCTGGATGGCCTGAACGCCGCGCCGGGGGATGCGCAGAACGCTTTGCGCGCCGAGCTGCTGCTGACCTTCCGGCATTTGTTGATGGTCAGTGCGGCGGTGTCGTTGCTTGGGTTGGCGGCGGCGATTGCCATGCCGAACCGGGTGTTGCGTGGGCGGGAAGACAAGGCTCAGTAGTTGAAAGCGAGTCGCGGCCTTCGCTGGCAAGCCTCGCTCCTACAAGAGCCATGCAAACCTGTAGGAGCGAGGCTTGCCCGCGAAGACGTCATCCCATGTGATAGAGATTCAAGGGCTGTAATACCCCACAGCCACCAGAAAATGCCCGACCTTCTTCAGGTACGCATGCTTGTCCTCGACCTTGCCGGTCACCGGATTTTTCCACCGATACGCGTATTCGCCATAATCCTGCCCGGCCATCAACGCCAGGATCGGCTCGCCGACCGGCTTGCCTTCAGGGTCCTTGATCTTGCCGAAATCGGTGTTGATCAAGCGCAGATTGGTGCCATGGGCGACATAACGCTGCGTATTCAAGTCGACGACGAACACATACAAGTCATCCTGCAAATAACCGCCCTTGAGCGAGTTGATCGACGTGAGCGTGCCCTTCTCGTCCTTGGCCAGATCGGTCGCCGCTTTGTTCAGCAACGCCATCGCCTGCTCCGCCGACGCTCGTGGCAAGTAGTAACCCACCGCCAGAATCCGCTGGCCGACCCGTTGGTAGAACACATGCTTGCGTTCGACCTTGCCGTCGGACCAGTTCTGCCAGCGATACTCCGCTTGCTGAATGCCATTGCCCTCCGGCACTTTCAACGCGTCCTTGAAAGCCTTCTGCAAATCCGGCCCGAGCACATCCGATACATCACGCCCGATCAACGCCGAAGAAGGCCCACCGCTGGCGAGCATCACGCCTTTGGTATCGAGCACGAACACGTAGCGGTCCTTGTCGACAAACTCGCCCTGACGACTGAAGGCCGCGAACGCCTTGTCGCCATTGTCGTGGTAATAGGCCAGGGCTTTTTCCAGCAAGGCGATGGCGGCCTGGCTGTCGTCCTTCTCGGTCCCGGCGGCTTGCGCCTGCCCCAGGCACAGCAACAGCATCCCGCCCAGCAGGGCCAACCTGTGTAAAAACCCCATTGCGCATCCCTCGTTCTCTTCGGTGTTTGAAGAGCGTAGACGGCAATGGGGCATGTATGGATATTCAGCGAACCGCAGTCTGCAAAATGGTATTGCAGTGCATTACCGCGCCTTCAGCCTCAAGGCCTGGCCCGTAACTGCTGCTGCAAATTCTGAATCTGCGCCTGAAGGGTGTTGATGTTGCGGGTGACCTGGCTACGGAAGGCGTCGAACTCGGCGGTACTGGATGGGCCTGACGCGACGGCCGGGCGGTTGTCCTGTTCGCTTTTGAGCACGATCAGGTCTTGTTCCAGACGTTCGATGGCGGCGCTCGGGTTGCCTTGTTTTTTCAGCGCAGTGATGTCGGCGCCGAGGCTTTTTAGCTGGGCTTCGAATTTTTCAGTATCCGCCGGGGCGCTTTTCAGGGCGGCCAGTTCGCTGCTCAGGGCTTTGACCTGGGCCTGCAATTGCGTGTTGGCGGTCTGGTGCTCGGTGTTCTGGGCGGTGGCTTGCGCCAGGCGCTTGTCCAGATCGGCGGTTTGCGCAGTCATTTGCGCCAGACGCTTGTCCAGGTCCGACGTCTGGCCGGCAACGCCCTGCTGCTGTTTGCTCTGGTCCTGGAGTTTGCTTTCCAGCTGCCTGATTTGCAGTTTCAGCGCTTCGCTGTCGCTGGTGACGTTGGTCTGACTGGCGACCACCTTGCCGGAAATGTCCTGCAAGCGTCCCGCTGCATCCTCACTGATACGCGCGAAACTTTCCTGGGTCGCCACCAGTTGCTGTTCCATCAGCGAGATCTGCTGAAAGCTCCACCACGCAAGGCCGGCGAACGCAAAGAACAAGGCGCCGACCAGCGCCCACAACGGACCGGTGCTGGCCGCCCTGACCTTGACTACCGGCGGCGTGCGCGAATGCACGGCGGTGCGGGCGGTGGGCACAAAATCATCGTCGTCGAGGCTGTCGGCACGCAGGCTCGGTACATCGTCGAAGTCGTCGTTGGCATCGTTACGCATGGACATTGAGTCAACCTTTGTGGAACGCGGTGATGGCTTGATGGGGCGAAGTATAAACCCGTCAGCCGCATCGATTGACCCTGAACCCCACTCTGCGTTCAGTAACGGGATTTGTCAGTGAATGTCCTGAGCCTTCCACCAGCCGCAGAATTCATCGAGGGCCGTCCAGAGGCTGACCTTCGGGTCGTAGTCCAGATAATGCCGCGCACGGCTGATGTCCAGGGTGAAATTTTTGTTCATCACTTGCATGCCCAGGCGCGACAGGGTCGGCTCGGGACGACCCGGCCACAGCTTGCACGCGCCCTCGTTGAGCGCCGCCACGGCGTAGGCCAAGCCGTAGGAACGGTAGCGGGTCACCTGTGGGACGTCCATTTTGCGCATGACGTAATTGACCACGTCCCACAACGGAATCGGCGTGCCGTTGCTGATGTTGTAGGCCTTGCCCAACGCCGAACCGCTGGCCAGCAAGCTGCTGAGCAACGCTTCGTTGAGGTTTTGCACGCTGGTGAAATCGACCTTGTTCAAACCGTTTCCGATGATTGCCAGGCGACCTTTGCGTTGCATGTTCAGCAGTCGCGGGAAGATGCTCATGTCACCGGCACCGGTCACGAAACGCGGGCGCAGGGCCAGGGTTTCGAGGCCGAACTCCTGGGCGCCGAAGACCTTTTGCTCGGCCAGGAATTTGGTCGCGGCGTAGGGATGCTTGAAGCGCTTGGGCACCTGTTCTTCGGTCAATCCGAGGTGATCGCGGCCGTCGAAGTAGATCGACGGCGAGGACAAATGCACCAGTCGCCGCACACGTTGCTTCAGGCAGGCTTCGACCACGTTTTCGGTGACCTGCACGTTGCCTTGATGAAAGTCCTGATAACGTCCCCACACGCCGACAGCACCGGCGCAATGCACCACGGCTTCGACGTCGGAACACAGGTCGCGCGCCAGTTGCGGGTCGCTCAAGTCGCCCGCAATGAACTCGGCGCCACGGCGCACCAGATGTTCGACGCTTTCGGCCCGGCGACCGTTGACCCGCACGTTCAGGCCCTGCTCCAGGGCGAAACGCGCAAAGCGCCCGCCGATGAAGCCGCTTGCGCCGGTGACCAGAATCTTCATGTAGTGCTCCGAATATTTCGTTTTGCGTAGTGCGTGAGGTCTTGACGCTGCCGGTCAGGTCAACGGCACCAGCCATTGCTTCGACGAGCGCACCAATTGATCGGTCAGCAACCCCAGCAACTGACCGCCATTGCGCCAATGATGCCAGTACAGCGGCACATCGATGGGCTTATCTGGCAAAAGCTCCACCAGAACGCCGCGTTCAAGTTGCTCGCGCACCTGCAATTCCGGCACCAGTCCCCAGCCGAGACCGGCCTCCGTCAGGCGAATGAAGCCTTCGGATGACGGGCATAAATGGTGTTCGAAACCGCCGTCTACGCCGAGGGACGCGAGGTAGCGATGCTGTAGGAAATCGTCCGGGCCAAAGACCAGCGCCGGCGTTTTCGACAACTGATCGGCGCGCACGCCATGCGGAAAATGCCGGGCGATGAACGCCGGGCTGGCCAGCGCGCGATAACGCATGGCACCCAACAGGACGCTGCGCGCACCCGCCACCGGACGTTCGCTGGCACAGACACACGCAGCCACTTCGCCTGCACGCATGCGTTTGAGGCCGACGGTCTGGTCTTCGACCACCAGGTCGAGCAGCAGATGTTGCTCGGCGCAAAAGTCACCGACCGCCTCGGCCCACCAGGTGGCGAGGCTGTCGGCGTTCAGGGCGATGCGCAGACGTTCCGGAAGGCCTTCTTCATCCAGCGCCGGCACCAGCGTTTGCAGGTCGCGTTCGAGCAAGCGCACCTGCTGCACATGGTTGAGCAAACGCCGGCCGATTTCCGTCGGCGCCGGTCGCGCCATCCGCACCAGCACCGGCTGGCCGACCCGCGCTTCCAGCAGTTTGATGCGCTGGGAGATCGCCGATTGCGACAAGCCGAGCACCTTTGCGGCACGTTCAAAACCGGCCTGCTCGATCACGGCGGCCAACGCAGAAAGCAATTTATAGTCGAACATCAGTTTTCCTAATGAGCGATCAGCATGATTGATTTTTCTTATACAGGTTAGCAGCAGAGAATGCGCGGCAAGAACTCTTGAACAAGGATTACCGACATGGCTGGCGAAACTTCACTGGCAACACTGCTACGCAGCATGAGCCCGCAACTCAACGCTGGCGAATACGTGTTCTGCACCCTGCGGGACGGTCAATTGCCATCGAACCTTGAGATTGTCGGCAGCTTTCGCGAGCAGGAAGGTCTGACGGTGATTCTGGAACGTTCCCACGCAGAACGGGCCGGTTTCAGCTTCGACTACGTTGCAGCCTGGATCACCCTCAACGTGCATTCGGCCCTGGAAGCCGTCGGCCTGACCGCCGCGTTCGCCACCGCGCTGGGCCAGGCCGGGATCAGTTGCAACGTGATCGCCGGTTACTACCACGACCATTTATTCGTCGGCCAGGCCGATGCCGAACGCGCCCTGCAAGTGTTGCGGGATCTGGCAGCCAACGCGGAGTAAAACTTATGTGGCAAAGCTATGTGAACGGCCTGTTGGTGGCCGCGGGGCTGATCATGGCGATCGGCACTCAGAATGCGTTTGTGCTGGCCCAGAGCCTGCGACGTGAACATCACCTGCCGGTGGCAGCGCTCTGCGTGACCTGCGACGCGCTGCTGGTGGCGGCCGGTGTATTCGGCCTGGCGACCGTGCTGGCGCAAAACCCGACATTGCTGGCTATCGCTCGCTGGGGCGGCGCGGCGTTTCTGGTGTGGTACGGCAGCCTTGCGCTGCGCCGGGCCTGCTCGAAGCAAAGCCTGCAACAGGGTGAAAACCAGACGGTACGCTCACTGCGCGCGGTGATGCTCAGCGCCCTGGCGGTGACCTTGCTCAACCCGCATGTTTATCTGGATACCGTGTTGCTGATTGGCTCCCTTGGTGCGCAACAAACCGAGCCCGGGGCTTACGTTGTCGGCGCGGCCAGCGCTTCGCTGCTTTGGTTTTTCACGTTGGCGCTGGGCGCCGCCTGGTTGGCGCCATGGCTGGCTCGGCCAAGTACATGGCGGATCCTTGATTTGTTGGTGGCCGTCATGATGTTCGCCGTTGCCGGCCAACTGATCATCGCGTCCTGATATTCCAAATGGCTCTGGAACCTCTATTCCACACAGTTGTTGCGTGGTTATGCCGCACCCCCGGTGCTATGATCCGGTTCGATGCGCCGCAAAGAGTACAAACTCCCCGGCGCTTGTCTGGCCGCCCGTGATCGGCCTTGCGCTCACCGCAACTGACCTGATTAGGAGAATCATCATGGCTTTCGAATTGCCGCCGCTGCCTTACGCACACGATGCCCTGCAGCCGCACATTTCCAAGGAAACCTTGGAGTACCACCACGACAAGCACCACAACACCTACGTCGTGAACCTGAACAACCTGGTGCCAGGCACCGAGTTCGAAGGCAAGACCCTGGAAGAGATCGTCAAGTCTTCCTCGGGCGGTATCTTCAACAACGCCGCTCAAGTCTGGAACCACACTTTCTACTGGAACTGCCTGGCGCCAAACGCCGGCGGTCAACCAACCGGCGCACTGGCTGAAGCCATCAATGCTTCCTTCGGTTCGTTCGACAAGTTCAAGGAAGAATTCAGCAAGACTTCCATCGGCACCTTCGGTTCCGGTTGGGGCTGGCTGGTGAAAAAGGCTGACGGTTCCCTTGCCCTGGCCAGCACCATCGGCGCCGGCAACCCGCTGACCAACGGCGACACCCCGCTGCTGACCTGCGACGTCTGGGAACACGCTTACTACATCGACTACCGCAACGTTCGTCCGAAATACGTCGAAGCGTTCTGGAACCTGGTCAACTGGAAATTCGTGGCTGAGCAGTTCGAAGGCAAAACCTTCACCGCTTAAGCTCGACGCCAGTCAAAAAACCCGGCTTTTGCCGGGTTTTTTTATGGGTCTGGAAACGTACAAACCCAGGTGTTCCCGTAGAACGGGTCGGCTGTCAGGCCGCCATCGTCGGAACGCTGCCCGCAGCAAGCCAGCTCCTACAAGGTTCGGGGACAGCCGTGAAAACAGGTTGGTTGTCAGGCCGTCATCGCCGGCAAGCCGGCTCCTACAGGGGGTGGGTACATCCGTGAAAACAGGTTGGCTGTCACGCCATCGCCGGCAAGCCGGCTCCTACAAGGTTCGGGGACAGTCGTGGAAGCAGGTTGGCTGTCAGGCCGTCATCGCCAGCCAGCCGGCCCCTACAGGGGGTGGGGACAGCCGTGAAAACAGGTTGGTTGTCAGGCCGCCATCGCCGGCAAGCCGGCTCCTACAAGGTCCGGGGACAGTCGTGGAAGCAGGTTGGTTGTCAGGACGCCATCGCCAGTAAGCCGGCTCCTACAGGGGGTGGGTACATCCGTGAAAACAGGTTGGTTGTCAGGCCGTCATCGCCGGCAAGCCGGCTCCTACACAAGCAGACTCGCGCCCACCACCCGCTTCTCACCACTCATCAGGCCGAGCGTTAGCTCGCCTTCAGCTTTTGATCTGAGCGCCCCTTCGGGAGGCCGAGTGGAGGTTCTGCGCAGTGGGCAACCCGGCATGGATGCCGGGTTAGCCGCCCCCGGCCATGGATGGCCGATGGCGGCGGGCCCACGGAGCAGGACCGGAGCGAGGGAACGCCGAGCCTAAGCGAGGGGCCGGACGCCGGGGCAAGACTTTTTGGTTCCTTTTGTGGCGTTTGACAAAAGGGACTCGCCGTAAGGGCGAAACCCTAAGTGGCCGTTACCGCAGCAATGGATATGTACCCCCCAAAAAAATGGTCCGCCATGACGCCGCCATCGCCGGCAAGCCGGCTCCTACAGGGAAACAAGTTGAATCCAGAGAAGGTCGATTTCCGATAATGAAACCAGTCTTCCCCCCCTTGCCCCAACGCCATACCCGTCTACCATCAACCAAATGGAAAATAAGTCCAAATCCCCCTCAAGTTGAAGGACTCGACTACCGACACAGTACTAATAGGGCAAATACTCCAGGCAACAGCATTTCGGCCAACCCACAGGCAAATCCCCCTGTGTTTGATTGTCCCTTTGACTGCCATCACCGGATTGCCAATACTCATGGCAACTTGATGCTACCTGCACGGAACAAGGAATGACTCTTTGAAGCTGGAACTCAAGAACAGCTTGTCGGTGAAGTTGCTCCGGGTCGTGCTCCTGTCGGCATTGATCGTCGGCGTGGTCTTGAGCTGCGCGCAGATCGTTTTCGATGCCTATAAAACACGCCAGGCCGTGGCAGGCGATGCCCAGCGCATCCTCGACATGTTCCGCGACCCCTCGACCCAGGCCGTCTACAGCCTGGACCGGGAGATGGGTATGCAAGTGATTGAAGGCCTGTTTCAGGACGACGCCGTCCGCCAGGCCTCCATCGGCCACCCCAATGAAGCCATGCTGGCGCAAAAATCCCGCGAGTTGCAGCAATCCAACAGCCGCTGGCTGACCGACCTGATCCTCGGCAAGGAACGCACCTTCACCACTCAACTGGTGGGTCGCGGCCCGTACAGCGAGTACTACGGCGACCTGAGCATCACCCTCGACACCGCCACCTACGGACAAGGGTTCATCGTCAGCTCGGTGATCATCTTCATTTCCGGGGTATTGCGTGCCCTCGCCATGGGGCTGGTGCTGTATCTGGTCTACCACTGGCTGCTGACCAAACCGCTGTCGCGGATCATCGAGCACCTGACCGAAATCAACCCGGACCGCCCCAGCGAGCACAAGATTCCACAGCTCAGAGGCCACGAGAAAAACGAACTCGGCATCTGGATCAACACCGCCAACCAGTTGCTCGAGTCCATCGAGCGCAACACCCACCTGCGCCACGAAGCGGAAAACAGCCTGCTGCGCATGGCCCAGTACGACTTCCTCACCGGCCTGCCGAACCGCCAGCAATTGCAACAGCAACTGGACAAGATCCTCGTCGACGCCGGCAAACTGCAACGCCGGGTCGCGGTGTTGTGTGTCGGCCTCGATGACTTCAAGGGCATCAACGAACAATTCAGCTATCAGACCGGTGACCAACTGCTGCTGGCGCTGGCTGATCGCCTGCGGGGCCACAGCGGTCGCCTTGGCGCCCTCGCCCGACTGGGCGGCGATCAGTTCGCCCTGGTTCAGGCCGATA
Source organism: Pseudomonas sp. FW300-N2A2 (assembly GCF_017351735.1). NCBI lineage: Bacteria > Pseudomonadati > Pseudomonadota > Gammaproteobacteria > Pseudomonadales > Pseudomonadaceae > Pseudomonas > Pseudomonas sp. FW300-N2A2. The sequence goes on from NZ_JACNDU010000015.1 coordinate 69,856, forward strand.
TCGAACAACCCTACGAAGCCGCCGAACTGGCGCAAAGCATTCTCGATGACCTGGAAGCGGCATTCGCCCTCGATCATCAAGAGATTCGCCTGCGCGCCACCATCGGCATCACCCTGTTCCCTGAAGATGGCGACAGCACCGAGAAGCTGCTGCAAAAAGCCGAGCAGACCATGACCCTGGCCAAGACTCGCTCGCGCAACCGCTACCAGTTCTATATCGCCAGTGTCGACACCGAGATGCGTCGCCGTCGCGAACTGGAGAAGGACCTGCGCGACGCGTTGATCCGCGACCAGTTCTACCTCGTCTACCAGCCGCAGATCAGCTACCGCGATCATCGGGTGGTGGGCGTCGAAGCATTGATTCGCTGGCAACATCCCGAACACGGACTGGTGCCGCCGGACCTGTTCATCCCGCTGGCCGAGCAGAACGGCACCATCATTGCCATTGGCGAATGGGTGCTGGATCAGGCCTGTAAACAATTGCGCGACTGGCATGACCAGGGCTTCACCGACCTGCGCATGGCGGTGAACCTGTCCACGGTGCAATTGCACCACGCCGAGCTGCCGCGGGTGGTCAATAACCTGCTGCAAATGTACCGCCTGCCACCGCGCAGCCTGGAGCTGGAAGTCACCGAAACCGGCCTGATGGAAGACATCAGCACCGCCGCCCAGCACCTGCTGAGCCTGCGTCGCTCCGGTGCGTTGATCGCCATCGACGACTTCGGCACCGGTTACTCATCGCTGAGTTACCTGAAAAGCCTGCCGCTGGACAAGATCAAGATCGACAAGAGCTTCGTACAAGACCTGCTCGATGACGACGACGATGCAACCATCGTTCGGGCCATTATCCAGTTGGGCAAGAGCCTTGGCATGCAGGTCATTGCAGAGGGGGTGGAAACCGTCGAGCAAGAGGCCTACATCATTTCCGAAGGCTGCCACGAAGGTCAGGGCTACTTTTACAGCAAGCCACTGCCGGCGCGAGAACTGGGCGCCTATCTGAAGCAGGCCCAGCGCAGCAACGCGGCTATTTTGTAGGGTTCCTGTAGGAGCGAGCCTGCTCGCGATGAACTCCAAGGCGACGCATTCTTTCAGTCTGCACGCGTTATCGTTCACGTTCATCGCGAGCAGGCTCGCTCCTACAAAGTGCAACATCCGCTATCTGAATAAGAAATATTTCCAAGAACAACTCTTTACACATAATGCGAAAGATTTGCATTATGTCGCAGTTTTGCGCGCTAGCTGCGCCATTCCACCCCCTCTCGAAGCAGGATGTTCGCCATGATTCGTATGCCTCTGGCTACCGCCAGTCTGTTGGCCATCGCTATTTCCCTCGCCGGTTGTGGCGAAGGCAAAGACAAAGCTGCCGCCCCAGCGCCTACGCCAGCCGCCACTACCACGGCCCCGGCCGCTGCGCCTGCGCCAGCTGCTGCCGGCAAAGTCGACGAAGCCGCTGCCAAAGCCGTTGTCGCGCATTACGCCGACATCGTCTTCGCCGTTTACAGCGATGCCGAATCCACCGCGAAAACCCTGCAAACCGCCGTCGACGCCTTCCTCGCGAAGCCGAACGCCGACACCCTGAAAGCCGCCAAGGCTGCCTGGATCGCTGCTCGCGTTCCTTACCTGCAGAGCGAAGTGTTCCGCTTCGGCAACACCATCATCGACGACTGGGAAGGTCAGGTGAACGCCTGGCCACTGGACGAAGGCCTGATCGACTACGTCGACAAATCCTACGAGCACGCACTGGGTAACCCGGGCGCGACCGCCAACATCATCGCCAACACTCAAGTTCAGGTCGGCGAAGACAAGATCGACGTGAAAGACATCACCCCGGAAAAACTCGCCAGCCTGAACGAGCTGGGTGGTTCCGAGGCCAACGTCGCGACCGGCTACCACGCCATCGAATTCCTGCTCTGGGGCCAGGACCTGAACGGCACCGGCCCTGGCGCCGGCAACCGTCCAGCCTCCGACTACCTGGAAGGCAAAGGCGCCACCGGCGGTCACAACGATCGTCGTCGCGCTTACCTGAAGTCCGTGACCCAACTGCTGGTCAGCGACCTGGAAGAAATGGTCGGTAACTGGAAGCCGAACGTGGCCGACAACTACCGCGCCACCCTGGAAGCGGAACCGGTGGATTCCGGCCTGCGCAAAATGCTGTTCGGCATGGGCAGCCTGTCCCTGGGCGAACTGGCGGGCGAGCGCATGAAGGTTTCCCTGGAAGCCAACTCCCCTGAAGACGAACACGACTGCTTCAGCGACAACACCCACAACTCGCAGTTCTACGATGCCAAAGGCATTCGCAACGTGTACTTGGGCGAATACACCCGTGTCGACGGCACCAAAATGACCGGCGCCAGCCTGTCCTCTCTGGTGGCCAAGGCTGACCCGGCGGCCGACACCGCGCTGAAAGCCGACCTGGCTGCGACCGAAGCCAAGATGCAGGTCATTGTCGATCACGCCAACAAGGGTGAGCACTACGACCAGTTGATCGCTGCCGGCAACACCGCTGGCAACCAGATCGTTCGTGACGCCATCGCTTCGCTGGTCAAGCAGACCGGTTCGATCGAAGCCGCCGCTGGCAAGCTGGGCATCAGCGACCTGAACCCGGACAACGCTGATCACGAATTCTGATCAACGCTGGCTGAATAAAAAAGGCGACCTTCGGGTCGCCTTTTTCATGCCAGCCCAACACAGATCATTGTAGGAGCGAGCGATGCGGCGACCCGACTTGCCCGCGAAGACGGCATCACACACGACATCATCGTTGACTGACAAACCGCTTTCGCGGGCAAGCCTCGCTCCTACAACGATCGCATCCAACCAATGGACGCCCACCAAACCTGCGCCACATCAACCAAACGATAATTCCTCTTATTCAATCTCCCCTGCCCTGTTAGACTTTGCGCCCTTGTTTTGCTCGTCTTGCAGGATGTCTGATGCCCTCGCTGCCTCTTCGCTTGTCCGCACTGTTTCTGGCCCTGGGCCTGAGTGCCTGCGATGACGCCCCGCGTTTTACCCAGGCCGAACCCGGTGAAGCCAGGTCCGGTGGCAGCGCGACCGTGCGCAAGACCGATCAGAACGCCTTTTCCCTGCCCTCCGCCAACCTGCCGCCGTCACGGCGCGTGGACTTCAGCGTCGGCAACAGCTTCTTCCGCAACCCCTGGGTGATCGCCCCGTCGACCACCACGGCCCGCGACGGCCTCGGACCACTGTTCAACACCAACGCTTGCCAGGGCTGCCATATCAAGGACGGTCGCGGTCACCCGCCTGCACCTGATGCATTGAATGCCGTTTCGATGCTGGTGCGCCTGTCGATACCCGATTCACCGACCTACGCCAAAATCATCGAGCAGCAAGGTGTCGTGCCGGAGCCGGTCTACGGCGGCCAGTTCCAGGACATGTCGGTGCCCGGTGTGGCGCCGGAAGGCAAGGTTCGGGTTGATTACACGCCGGTGCCGGTGCGCTTCAAGGACGGCACCGAAGTCGAGTTGCGCAAGCCGACATTGCAGATCACCCAACTCGGCTACGGCCCGATGCACCCGGACACGCGTTTCTCCGCGCGCGTCGCCCCGCCAATGATTGGCCTTGGGCTGCTCGAGGCGATCCCGGAAGAAGCGATCCTCGCCAATGCCGCCGCGCAGGCCAAAGAGAAAAACGGCATCAATGGCCGACCGAACCAGGTCTGGGATGACGCACAACAGAAAACCGTCCTCGGCCGATTTGGATGGAAGGCCGGGCAACCGAACCTCAATCAACAGAACGTTCACGCGTTTTCTGGTGATATGGGCCTCACGACCAGCCTGAGACCCTTTGATGACTGCACCGATGCGCAAACCGCCTGCAAACAGGCGCCGAACGGCAACGGCCCGGACGGCGAACCGGAAGTCAGCGATAACATTCTGCGTCTGGTGCTGTTCTACAGCCGTAACCTTGCCGTACCGGCTCGCCGCGATGTCGGCACACCGCAAGTGCTGGCCGGCAAGACCCTGTTTTTCCAGGCTGGCTGCCAGTCCTGCCACACACCGAAATACACCACCGCCGCCAACGCGGCAGAACCTGAACTGGCCAATCAAGTGATTCGCCCTTACAGCGATCTGCTGCTGCACGACATGGGCGACGGCCTGGCCGACAACCGCAGCGAATTCCAGGCCAGTGGCCGCGACTGGCGCACGCCGCCGTTGTGGGGCATCGGCCTGACGCAGGCAGTCAGTGGCCACACCCAGTTCTTGCATGACGGCCGCGCCCGTAATCTGCTCGAAGCCGTGCTCTGGCATGGCGGCGAAGCAAAAGCGGCCCAGCAACAGGTTTTGTCTTTCAATGCCGAGCAGCGCGCGGCGTTGCTGGCGTTTTTGAATTCCCTTTAAACGTATTCCTTAGCGGGAGCCCTAAATGTTCCGTCCCAAGTTGTTGTTCACCAGCCTTGCCGCACTCGCCCTCGGCGCCTGCTCACCGCAGGATCCGCAGGCTGTCACGTCGGCGGCCATCGCCAAGTCGGTGATCCTGCCGACCTACACGCGCTGGGTTGAAGCCGACCGCCAGTTGGCCGTCAGCGCGCTGGCCTATTGCGAAGGCAAGGAAAACCTCGACACCGCCCGCGCCGATTTCCTGCATGCGCAGAAAGCCTGGGCCGAGCTGCAACCGTTGCTGATCGGGCCGCTGGCCGAAGGCAATCGCGCCTGGCAGGTGCAATTCTGGCCGGACAAGAAAAACCTGGTGGGCCGTCAGGTCGAGCAACTGGTGACCGCGCAACCGCAGATCGATGCCACCGCCCTGGCCAAATCCAGCGTTGTGGTGCAAGGCCTCTCGGCCTACGAATACATCCTGTTCGACAGCAAACCTGACGTGGCCAACGAGGCGCAAAAAGCCAAGTATTGCCCTCTGCTGAAAGCCATCGGCGAGCGTCAGAAACAGCTGGCCGAAGAGATTCTGCAAACCTGGAACAACACCGACGGCATGCTCGCGCAGTTGAGCAAATTCCCGAACCAGCGTTACGCCGACTCCCACGAAGCGATTGCCGATCTGTTGCGTGTACAGGTCACCGCTCTCGACAGCCTGAAGAAAAAACTCGGCACGCCGATGGGCCGCCAGACCAAGGGTGTGCCGCAACCATTCCAGGCTGACCAGTGGCGCAGCCAGTCGTCCCTGACGAGTATGGAAGCGAGCCTCGCCGCCGCCAAAACCGTGTGGGAAGGCGTCGACAACAAAGGCCTGCGCGGCTTGCTGCCAAGCGAGCAGAAACCCTTGGCCGACAAGATCGACGCCGCCTACGCCGCGTCCCTGAAACTGTTCGCCAGCAACCAGCGTTCGCTGACTGAAATGCTCAACGACGACGCCGGTCGCCAGCAGCTCAACGACATCTACGACAGCCTCAACGTCGTCCACCGCCTGCACGAAGGCGAACTGGCCAAGGCGCTGGGCATCCAACTGGGCTTCAACGCCAACGACGGTGACTGATGAGGGCGAGTGCCATGCTGCGACGACAGGCTCTGACGTTAGGTAGTTTGCTGCTGGGAGCAGTGACACTGGGCGGCTGGACGCTGTTCAAGCAAAAGGACAAGAGCCCGCTGCTGCTCTCGGCGCGGGACGATGGCGACGGCAAGCACTACGCCGTCGGTTATCGGCTGGACGGTACGCGGGTGTTCGCCACCCAGGTCGGCCAGCGCTGCCACGACATCATCAACCACCCGACGCTGCCGATCGCGCTGTTCGTCGCCCGGCGTCCAGGCACCGAAAGTTACCTGATCGATCTGCGCGACGGCACGCTGCTGCAAACCGTGGCCTCGCAACCGAACCGGCACTTCTACGGTCACGCGGTGATTCACCAGAGCGGCGACTGGCTGTACGCCACCGAGAACGACACGTCCGATCCCGGTCGCGGCTTGCTCGGTGTGTACAAGTTCGAAGGCGAGCGTCTGGTGCACAGCGGCGAGATTTCGACCCATGGCATCGGCCCGCATCAGGTGTCGTGGATGCCCGATGGCGAAACCCTGGTGGTGGCCAACGGCGGCATTCGCACCGAGGCTGAAAGCCGCGTCGAGATGAACCTCAACGCCATGGAACCAAGCCTGGTGCTGATGCAGCGCGACGGTACATTGCTGAGCAAGGAAACCCTCGCGCAACAGATGAACAGCGTGCGGCACCTGGGGATCGCCAGTGATGGCACCATCGTCGCCGGTCAACAATTCATGGGGCCGTCCCATGAGTCATCGGAGCTGTTGGCGATCAAGCGTCCAGGGCAACCGTTCGTGGCGTTCCCGGTGCCCGAGCATCAGTTGCAGGCCATGGGGCATTACACCGCCAGCGTCGCGGTGCACAGTGATTTGCGCCTGGTCGCGTTGACGGCGCCACGGGGAAATCGCTTTTTCATCTGGGACATGGACAGCGGTGAAGTGCGCCTGGATGCGCCGCTTCCCGATTGCGCCGGGGTGGGTGCGGTGGCCGACGGTTTTGTCGTGACCTCGGGTCAAGGCCGATGCCGGTACTACGATTGCCGCCAGACAAACCTTGTTGCAAAACCTCTCGAACTGCCTGCGGGGCTCTGGGATAACCACCTGCACCTCATCTGACTGCCCCGCTCTTGTAGGAGCTGAGCTTGCTCGCGAAGGCGGTGTGTCAGGCACATCCATTTTGCATGTGCCGCCGCTTTCGCGAGCAAGCTCTGCTCCTACAGGTTTTGCGCCTGCCTGTAAAAAGTGGCAGTTGGAATACCCGGCACACTCGGAGTAATGTGCCCGACTGTCTCACCTGATTTTCTCCAAGGAAGTGGAAATATGCTGCGTCGCCGCATGCTGATCATGTTGGGTGTTGTTCTGCTGATCGTACTGGTTCTGGCCGGTTACAAAGCCTTCTCCATCTACACGATGATTCAAGGCTTCGCTGTGCCGAAACCGCCGATCAGCGTCGCCGTGGCTACTGCTACCGAGCAACCGTGGCAGGAACGCCTGCCTACCGTCGGCACGCTCAAGGCGCTGCAAGGCGTAGACCTGAGCCTTGAAACTGACGGCACCGTCATCGATTTGCAGTTCGAGTCAGGGCAGAAGGTCAAGGTAGGTCAACCACTCCTGCGCCTCGACAGCGCCGTGGAAAGTGCCTTGCTGGAAACCGCCCAGGCCGACCTCGGGCTGGCCCAGCTCGATTACGGTCGCGGTAGCCAACTGGTGGGCAGCCAGGCCATTTCCAAAGGTGAGTTCGACCGACTTTCGGCGGTGATGAAAAAAAGCAAAGCCACGGTCAATCAACTCAAGGCTGCACTCGGCAAAAAAAGCATCGTTGCCCCCTTCAGCGGGACCATCGGCATTCGGCAGGTGGACGTTGGCGACTATCTTGCCAGCGGCACCATGATTGCCACCCTGCAAGACCTCAGCAGTCTCTACGTCGACTTTTTCGTGCCCGAACAGTCGGTGCCGAAGATCGCCATCGGCCAGCCGGTTGAAATCGTCGTCGCGGCCTACCCGGCGCAGACCTTCCCCGGCACCATCAGCGCGATCAACCCGAAAATCGAGAACAGCACGCGCAACATGCAGGTCCGCGCGACCCTGGCCAACCCCGACGGCAAACTGTTACCGGGCATGTTCGCCAGCCTGCAGGTGATGCTGCCCGACCCACAGCCGCGCATCGTCGTGCCGGAAAGCGCGATCACGTACACGCTGTACGGTAATTCGTTGTACGTGGCTGCGCAGAAAAAAACCGAAGACGGCAGCCTCGAAAAAGACGACAAGGGCCAACCGATCCTGATCGCCGAACGCCGTTTCATCGAAACCGGCGAGCGACGCGATGGACAGGTGATGATTACCAAAGGCGTGAAGAACGGCGAAAAAGTGGTCACCGCCGGCCAGATCAAACTGGACAACGGTGCGCACATTGCCATCAGCGACGACAAGACCCTGGCCGAGAAGAACAGTCAGCCACGCGCTGACTGATCAAGGAACCCCCAATGGCTTTTACCGACCCGTTCATCCGCCGCCCGGTGCTCGCCACCGTGGTCAGCCTGTTGATTGTGCTGCTGGGCTTTCAGGCCTGGAGCAAGCTGCCGCTGCGCCAATACCCGCAAATGGAAAACGCCCTGATCACGGTGACCACCGCGTACCCCGGGGCGAACGCCGAAACCATTCAGGGCTACATCACCCAACCGATGCAACAGAGCCTGGCGAGCGCCGAGGGCATCGACTACATGACCTCGGTCAGTCGCCAGAACTTCTCGGTGATCTCGATCTACGCGCGCATCGGTTCCAACAGCGACCGCTTGTTCACCGAGTTGCTGGCCAAGGCCAACGAAGTGAAAAACCAGTTGCCTCAGGACGCCGAAGACCCGGTACTGAGCAAGGAAGCCGCCGATGCGTCGGCGCTGATGTACATCAGCTTCTTCAGCAAGGAAATGAGTAACCCGCAGATTACCGATTACCTGTCACGGGTCATCCAGCCAAAACTGGCGACCCTGCCAGGCATGGCCGAAGCCGAGATTCTCGGCAACCAGGTATTCGCCATGCGCTTGTGGCTGGACCCGGTGAAACTGGCGGGTTTCGGCCTCAGCGCCAGCGATGTGACCGATGCCGTGCGCAAGTACAACTTCCTCTCCGCCGCCGGCGAAGTGAAAGGCGAGTACGTGGTCACCAGCATCAACGCCAACACCGAGCTCAAATCCGCCGAAGCCTTCGCCGCGATTCCGCTCAAGGTCGACGGTGACAGCCGGGTGCTGCTCAGCGATGTCGCGCGGGTCGAGATGGGCGCGGAAAACTACGACACCATCAGCTCCTTCGGTGGCACGCCCTCGGTGTACATCGGCATCAAGGCAACGCCCGGCGCCAACCCGCTGGACGTGATCAAGGAAGTGCGCAAGATCATGCCGGACCTGGAAGCCCAGCTGCCGCCGAACCTCAAGGGTGAAATTGCCTACGACGCCACGCTGTTCATCCAGGCCTCGATCGACGAAGTGGTGAAAACCCTGTTCGAAGCGGTGTTGATCGTGATCGTCGTGGTGTTTCTGTTCCTCGGTGCGCTGCGTTCGGTGGTGATCCCGGTGGTGACCATTCCGTTGTCGATGATCGGCGTGATGTTCTTCATGCAGATGATGGGCTACTCGATCAACCTGCTGACCCTGCTGGCGATGGTATTGGCCATTGGCCTGGTGGTGGACGACGCCATCGTGGTGGTGGAAAACATCCACCGTCACATCGAAGAAGGCAAGACGCCGCTGGATGCCGCCATTGAAGGCGCCCGGGAAATCGCCATGCCGGTGGTCTCGATGACCATCACCCTGGCGGCGGTCTACGCCCCGATCGGCTTCCTGACCGGCCTCACCGGGGCGCTGTTCAAGGAGTTCGCCCTGACACTGGCCGGTGCGGTGGTGATCTCCGGCATCGTCGCCCTGACGTTGTCGCCGATGATGTGCGCCTTTCTGCTGCGCCACGACGAAAACCCCAGCGGCCTCGCTCACCGGCTGGACCTGATTTTCGAAGGCCTCAAGCGCCGCTACCAGCGCATGCTGCACGGCACGCTCAACACGCGGCCGGTGGTGCTGGTGTTCGCGGTGATCGTGCTGTGCCTGATTCCGGTGCTGCTCAACTTCACCAAATCGGAACTGGCACCGGACGAGGACCAGGGCGTCATTTTCATGCTGGCCAGCGCCCCGCAACCGACCAACCTTGATTACCTGAACACCTACACCGACGAGTTCGTCAGCATCTTCAAGGCGTTTCCCGAGTACTACTCCTCGTTCCAGATCAACGGCTTCAACGGCGTGCAATCGGGGATTGGCGGTTTCCTGCTCAAACCGTGGAACGAGCGTGGGCGCACGCAAATGCAGATCCTGCCTGCGGTCCAGAGCAAACTGGAAAGCATTCCAGGGTTGCAGATTTTCGGCTTCAACCTGCCTTCCCTGCCGGGAACCGGCGAAGGGCTGCCGTTTCAATTCGTCGTCAATACCGCCAACAATTACGAGTCGTTGCTGCAAGTGATGGACCGGGTGAAAAAACGCGCGATGGAGTCCGGCAAGTTTGCCTTCGTCGACGTTGACCTGGCCTTTGACAAACCCGAAGTCGTGGTCGATATCGATCGGGCGAAGGCTGCGCAGATGGGCGTGTCCATGCAGGATCTGGGCGGCACGCTGGCGACGTTGCTGGGCGAGGCGGAGATCAACCGGTTCACCATTGAAGGTCGCAGCTACAAAGTCATCGCGCAGGTCGAACGGCCCTTCCGGGACACCCCCGACTGGCTGAACAACTATTACGTGAAGAACACCAAGGGCGAACTGCTGGCCCTGTCGACCCTGATTACCGTGACCGACCGGGCACGCCCACGGCAACTGAATCAGTTCCAGCAGCTCAACTCGGCGATCCTGTCCGGGGTCCCGCTGGTGAGCATGGGTGAAGCCCTCGACGCGGTGCGTCAGATTGCCCGGGAAGAGGCACCCGCAGGTTTTGCCGTCGACTATGCCGGTGCATCGCGGCAGTACGTGCAGGAAGGCAGTGCGCTGTGGGTCACTTTTGCCTTGGCATTGGCGATCATTTTCCTGGTGCTGGCGGCGCAGTTCGAAAGCTTCCGCGACCCACTGGTGATTCTGGTGACCGTGCCGCTGTCGATCTGCGGCGCTCTGATTCCGCTGTTCCTCGGCTGGTCGAGCATGAACATCTACACCCAGGTCGGGCTGGTGACGTTGATCGGATTGATCAGCAAGCACGGGATCCTGATCGTCGAGTTCGCCAACCAGTTGCGCAAGGACAAGGGCCTGACGCCGCGCGAAGCGGTTGAGGAAGCAGCGGCCATTCGTCTGCGTCCGGTGCTGATGACCACCGCGGCGATGGTGTTTGGCATGGTGCCGTTGATCATCGCCACGGGCGCGGGCGCTGTCAGCCGGTTCGACATCGGCACAGTGATCGCCACGGGGATGTCGATCGGGACATTGTTTACGCTGTTTGTGCTGCCGTGCGTGTACACGTTGCTGGCTAAACCCGATAAACCTGCACACGCATAACTTCTGTAGGAGCCGGCTTGCTGGCGATGGTGGGTCAGCCACGGTGATGTCGACTGACACACCATCGCCAGCAAGCCGGCTCCTACAGGGGTTACGTGAATTGACACGGAAATGAAAAAGGCCTCGCATTTGCGAGGCCTTTTATTTGGGCTTCAATCTGGTCAACTCTGCGGCCTCAGTCCTTGAGAAAGTCCGAACATGAACAGCAATAGATCATGATCGGGTTGGGTTGCAACGGTCGCCTTCGCAACCCGTGGCATCGGACAACGCACGTCCCCGCTCACTGAACTGAGGACCTGCGTGCGGGGCTGCTCCCAAGCCGCCACCGCCAGTGAAGCAACTGCCAAGGCTCCTATCAGGAACAAACCTCTAGCAATTTCGAGTTTCATTGCTATAAACCTTTGATAGCGCTGCCAAACGCCATCTCATAAAGGTAGACGAGATTTTTCCAGTCCGTGTCGCTGAACGACGAGTGGCGGCGCAGTTGCCGCATGTCATGGGTAGCGGCGCGACGGGCGGTCAAACGCTTCCGGCTCTTCTCCAGATCGAGCATGGCAATCTCGACGTTGGCGGCCTCGCCCTCACCAGTGACGCGTACGAATACGTGCTTCATATAGAGGCAGCCGTGCTGCCAGCGGCCCTTGTGCATGCGAGCCAGATTCTCGGCCAGATCTTTCAGGACCCGATCATGCACCGCCTCGCCATGACGTTCGCGACCACCACCTGCATACCAGTGTTCGATTTCTTCGAAACCGTCCAGTGCCTTGGTCACCAGCAATGCGCGCCACTTGTGAACCGGGTCATGCTGCGCACCGCAGAAAACGATTTCCGGAACGCGCACGTCGATCAGGCGCATGCCCATGAGCGCATCTCGCTCACGCAACACCGTCGGCCGACCGAAAGGATGCAGCCAACTCCGATAGATATGTCCGGTCTGACGTTTGACGTAAAGCAGTTGTCCCTTGCTGCTCTTGATACGCTGCACGCCACTTTCGCCGCCGCGACGGACGTTGGGTTCTTCAACCCACTCACCGCGCTGATTCCAGAAATAGTCAAAGCGGTCTTGGGAAGCGACGTCCGTTTCTGCTGCACACTGCACTGCCATTGAGTTACCTCTTGCGTAATACATAAACCCGCCACATGGCATAGAGCGGTAAAAAGTCCAGTTGTTCCTGGACTCGAAAACCCGCCTGCTCGAACTCCTTTTCGACCGTAGCCGCCGGTAACACAAATCGGTTTTGGTAACCGAGATGCCCACGTGTTTTTTCAAGCCGCCTGCGTTTCCAGGCTTTGAAATTGCCGTCCACCCACAACGAAATAATCACGCTGTCACGCGTGACGCGTTCGAACTCACGCAAAATGGCCAGTCGATGCTCGGCTTCACCGATGTGGTGCAGCAAACGCATACAAAAAATGCTGTCGACGGCGTTATCAGGCAAGGCAATGTCGAACGCAGATGTGTGCAAGGGTTGTACCCGTTTCACCACATCGGCCGGTTGCGCCTTCAAAGCGATTTTCAGCATGGACTCGGAGTTGTCCGCACCGATAATCACCCGATTGGCTTTTTCCGCCAGTAGTGGCCAGAAGCGCCCGGCACCGCAGGGTAAATCGAGAACCAGTCCAGGTTCACCGGCCAATGTCAAAGCCTTGCGCGCCAGTTGCTCGTCACGCCAATGGGACAGTCGGCGACCGAGTCCGTCCTGATGTTTGCGCAGGTATTTCTGAGCGTGTTGATCGTCGTATTTTTCGGAAAAATCAAGTTTGATCGGGCCAGCCATCACGAAGGGCTCCTGCGTTTCTGATGACCACTACCCTAAGGAATGGTGTGTCAGCGCCAGGTCATGCCTTCGTGAAAAAATCGTGGTGTAAAACCCCGACTTATTTCGAGGTTTTACAGGTTGATGGCAGTGGCCGAGGGCCAGCAACGAAATCAACTATCGCGCTGACTCAACGTCACCTGAAAACGACAGCCATTGGGCTCCATGTTCGTCAGGCTGACATTCCACCCCTGGTTCTCGCAGATCCGCTGCACCAGCGACAGGCCCAGCCCCAGGCCTTCACCGCGCTTCTCGTTGCCACGCACGAACGGCTCGAACATCGCCTCGCGTTTTTCCTCGGGAATGCCCACACCACTGTCCTCGACCGTGAAACCGGCGGTCGTCAGCGTCAAGCGGATGAAGCCCCGTTCGGTGTAATGCAGCGCGTTACGCAGCAGGTTCCCCATGACTGCGTGCAACAGGGTTGCGTTGTAGCAGGTGCTGGCCGGATTGCCCGGTTCAAATATCAGCGACAGCCCTTTTGCCTCGATCGGTTCTCGCCATAAATTGAGCAGCCCGCCGGCGACCTGGCTCAAGGACTGCTGCGGCGCCATGCTGGCGTCTTCATGTTGGGCGCGGGCCAGCATCAGGAAGGTTTGCACCAGCTCACGCATCTCTTCGCAGGCGCGGGCGATTCGTTCAACCTGAGCCCGCCCCCGCTGGTCGATGCCGGGGTTTTCCAGCAACAGCTCACAGGAACTGGCCAGCACCATCAACGGCGTGCGCAATTCGTGGCTGACGTCGCTGGTGAACAATCGCTCCCGGGTCAATGCCTGCCGCAAGCGCCCGAGGGTGGCGTCGAAGGCGACCGCCAGCTCGCCCACTTCATCAGCGGCGTAGTCCGGTGCCAATGGAGGTGCCAGCCCCAGGAGCTGATCGCGGTGACGGACCTGACGGGCGAGGCGCACCACCGGCGCCATCACTTTGCGCGCGAGGACCCAGCCGAGGAACACCGCCAACGCCAGGCTCAGGACGAAGCCCACCAGCACCACCGCGAACAGCACCCGCTCGCGCTCTTCGAAATCACTCTGGTCTTGCAACAGCACATAATGCCGGCCGTCGACGACCTCGACCATCGCGTGATACGACAGCTGCTCCCGGAACACCTCGTGAAAACCCGGCTCCAGATGACGCAAATCCTTGGGCAAGTCGAAATCGCCCGGCCCGCCGCTGAAGTAGAACAGTTGGTCTGGTTCGGGGCGATGGCTCCAGTCAGAGACACTGTCCATCAACAACAGACGTTGCAGATCGCCACCCAGACCTGCCGAAATCAGTTTTTCTTCCACCAGGTGCACGGTTGCCACAATGCCCATGGCGAAGGCGCCTGCCACCAATGCGCTCATCAGCGCAAAGGCGATGATGATCCGTTGAGCAAGGCTCTGTTTAAACTCCATCACGGCCCTCGGCCAAGCGATAACCCACACCGTGTACGGTTTGCAGCAACGGCTTGGCGAACGGCTTGTCGATCACCTGACGCAATTGGTGGACGTGGCTGCGCAGGCTGTCGCTGTCCGGGCAGTCATCGCCCCACAGGGCCTCTTCGAGAATTTCCCGGCGCAAGACGTGCGGGCTTTTCTGCATCAGCACGGCCAACAGTTTCAGGCCGACCGGGTTGAGTTTCAGCAAGCGCCCTTCGCGGGTGACTTCCAGGGTATCGAGGTCGTAGCTCAGATCGCCGACTTGCAGGGTACGACGACCGCCGCCCTGCGCCCGGCGCATCACCGCTTCGATCCGCGCGGCGAGTTCAGACAGGGCGAAAGGTTTGATCAGGTAATCATCTGCCCCGGACTTGAAGCCTTGCAGCCGGTCGTCCAATTGATCGCGAGCGGTCAGCATGATCACCGGGGTGTCACGGCGAGCGTCTTCGCGCAGGCGTTTGCACAACGTATAGCCGTCGATGCCGGGCAACATGATGTCGAGCACGATCAAGTCATAGTGCTCGGTGGCCGCCAGGTGCAGGCCAGACAAACCGTCCTGCGCGCAATCCACGGTGTAGCCTTTGAGCCCCAGGTAATCGGCCAGATTGGCCAGGATATCGCGGTTGTCTTCAACCAATAGAATTCGCATGGGCACCTCCTCCGTACACAGTAACGGCCGTCTTGGCCCGCGCAGCTTAAGGCCTGGCGTGGCGCAGAGCCAGAACTGTGTGCAGTGGCCAAACCCATTGATAAACCCGGTGTGACGTTGACGATTTTTTCACTATCGGTTCACACGGCAGCGACAGAAACAGGCCCAAACTCCGCGCGGCTGCGCTCTCAAGAACATTTAACCGACCAAGGAACTGCCATGGTTTCGACCACTGCCCGCCCCGCCTCTCGCCCTCTGAACTTCTGGGTGTGCCTGGGTGTGCCCGCCGTTGCGGCGATCATTCTGGTGCTGCTCGAACTGACGTCCGTGGACATGGACCTGGCGAGGATGTTCTACGACCCGGCTGCGGGGGATTTCATCGGACGGCACAGTTACTTCCTCGAAAACATCCTGCATGACCGCGCCAAACAGGTGGTCATCGCGTTTTCAGTGTTGGCCATCTTCGGCTTCATCGGCGCCTTTTTCATCGACCGGCTCAAACCGTTCAAACGGGAACTGGGCTGCCTGGTGCTGTCCCTTGGCCTGGCGACCTCTTTTGTCACGCCCGTCAAAGCGGTGACCGCGGTTCAATGCCCATGGAGCCTGGAGCAATTCGGCGGTCATGAAACCTACAGCGAACTGCTCAGCCCGCGCCCACCTACCGAAAAACCCGGCCGTTGCTGGCCAGGTGGCCATGCCGCCACCGGTTTCACGTTGTTTGCGCTGTTTTTCGTGCTGCGCGACCGACGTCCGCGTCTGGCGCGCAAGGCGCTGGTGTTCGCGTTTGCGCTGGGCACGGTGTTTTCCATCGGCCGGATGCTGCAGGGCGCGCATTTTTTCTCGCACAACGTGTGGACAGCGATTTTCTGCTGGCTGATTTGTCTGGGGTCGTATTACTACATCCTTTATCGACCGGCGTTGAAGGCTGATCGAGTAACCAAGGCAGAACCTGTCGGCGCCTGATCTGACGCCTTCGCGGGCAAGCCTCGCTCCTACAAGGATCGCGCAGAACCTGTAGGAGCGAGGCTTGCCCGCGAAGGCCGCGACTCGGTCTTCCGACATACCAAATCGAGGCAATAAAAAACCCCGCCTGCTTTCGCAGGCGGGGTTTTTTCGTACGGGGTAAGGCTGGCTTACATCATGCCGCCCATGCCGCCCATACCGCCCATGTCTGGCATGCCGCCGCCAGCTGGTGCGTCTTCCTTGATCTCGGCGATCATGGCTTCGGTGGTGATCATCAGGCTGGCAATCGACGAAGCCGCTTGCAGAGCCGAACGAGTCACTTTGGCCGGGTCCAGGATACCCATTTCGATCATGTCGCCGTATTCGCCGGTGGCAGCGTTGTAACCGTAGTTACCCGAACCCTGCTTGACCTTGTCCACAACAACGCTTGGCTCGTCGCCGGAGTTGGCAACGATCTGGCGCAGTGGCGCTTCAACAGCGCGACGAAGCAACTGGATGCCAACGTTCTGGTCATCGTTGTCGCCTTTCAGCTCGGAGATAGCCTGCAGAGCGCGAACCAGTGCCACGCCGCCGCCAGGTACCACGCCTTCTTCAACGGCTGCACGGGTAGCGTGCAGGGCGTCTTCAACGCGGGCTTTCTTCTCTTTCATTTCAACTTCGGAACCAGCGCCAACCTTGATCACTGCAACGCCGCCGGACAGCTTGGCCAGACGCTCTTGCAGTTTTTCACGGTCGTAGTCGGACGAAGTGTCGGCCACTTGCTGACGGATCTGCAGAACGCGAGCCTGGATGTCAGCCTCAACGCCGGCACCGTCGATCACGGTGGTGTTTTCTTTCGACAGGATTACGCGCTTGGCATTACCCAGGTGTTCCAGGGTAGTGCTTTCCAGGCTCAGACCGATCTCTTCGGAGATAACGGTACCGCCAGTCAGAACAGCGATGTCCTGCAGCATGGCCTTGCGACGGTCGCCGAAGCCTGGAGCCTTGACGGCTGCGACTTTGACGATGCCACGCATGTTGTTCACAACCAGAGTCGCCAGGGCTTCGCCTTCAACGTCTTCGGCCACGATCAGCAGTGGACGGCCGGCTTTGGCAACGGCTTCCAGTACTGGCAGCATTTCGCGGATGTTCGAGATCTTTTTGTCGACCAGCAGGATCAGCGGACCGTCCAGCTCGGCAGTCATGGTCTCTGGCTTGTTGACGAAGTACGGGGACAGGTAGCCACGGTCGAACTGCATGCCTTCAACAACCGACAGTTCGTTTTCCAGGCCCGAGCCTTCTTCAACGGTGATCACGCCTTCTTTACCGACTTTTTCCATGGCTTCGGCAATGATGTCGCCGATGGAGTTGTCGGAGTTGGCCGAGATGGTGCCGACCTGAGCGATTGCCTTGGTGTCAGCGCATGGCTTGGACAGGGCTTTCAGCTCTTTGACGATAGCGATCGTCGCTTTGTCGATACCGCGCTTGAGGTCCATCGGGTTCATGCCGGCAGCGACGGCTTTCAGGCCTTCGTTGACGATCGATTGAGCCAGAACGGTAGCGGTGGTGGTGCCGTCGCCTGCGTCATCGTTGGCACGGGAGGCAACGTCTTTGACCAGCTGCGCGCCCATGTTTTCGAAGCGATCTTTCAGCTCGATTTCTTTGGCAACGGACACGCCGTCCTTGGTGATGGTCGGAGCGCCGAAGCTCTTCTCGATGATCACGTTACGGCCTTTAGGGCCCAGGGTCGCTTTTACTGCGTCAGCCAGGACGTTTACACCGGCGAGCATTTTCTTGCGGGCGGAGTCGCCGAATTTAACTTCTTTAGCAGCCATGATCGATATTCCTTAAATACTTTGTAGTAGCGGGAAAATGAGCGGGGAATCAGCCTTCGATAACAGCGAGAATCTCGTTCTCAGCCATTACCAACAGGTCTTCGCCGTCGACTTTCACGGTGTTGCTGCCGGAGTACGGGCCGAACACAACCTTGTCACCCACTTTCACGGCCAGCGCACGCACTTCACCGTTGTCCAGCACGCGGCCGGTACCTACAGCGAGCACTTCGCCGCTGTTGGCTTTTTCAGCAGCCGAACCTGGCAGGACGATACCGCCAGCGGTTTTCTTTTCTTCTTCGCTGCGACGGATGACGACGCGGTCATGCAGAGGACGAAGCTTCATTGTCGATCTCTCCTAATTGTGGTTTTCATCGGCCGGTGTAGTCCCGGCGGGTTTAACAAATCCGGCGGTGCCGGGTGCGGTTCGTCAAGCGAACCGCGGAAGTCTGTCTGGCGTGATTGCCAGAAACCTTGCGGTGACCGTTACATAAGGGCGCATAAGCTTATTACAAGGGCGCGGATCGAAATTTTTTGCATCAATGCCCTGAAAACGAACACGGCACCCGAAGGTGCCGTGCAGGTGAAACGATTTACTTGGAATCGCGGTGTTCGAACTCGCCTTCGATCACGTTCGGCTCTCGGCCCAACGGCTCGCGCGGGGCAGGACCGCCACGCGGCTGAAGATCATCGGCGAACGCACGCTGACGGATCGCCGCCTCTTCGGCGCGCTGGCGCATTTTATTGGCCAGCAGTCGACGCGAGATCGGCAGCAGCATGATCAGGCCCAGCACGTCGGTGACGAAGCCCGGCAGAATCAACAGACCACCGGCCAGGGCCAGCATCAGGCCTTCGAGCATGGTCTGGGCTGGCAGTTCGCCGCGGTTCAGACTTTCACGCGCACGCAGCGCAGTTGCCAGGCCGGCGATGCGCAGCACGAACACGCCGAGCATCGAGCCGAGAATGACCAGCAGCAGCGCCGGGAAAAACCCGATGGCTCCGCTGACCTTGACGAATACGAACAGCTCCAACACCGGAAACAGTACAAAGAGCAATAAAAAAGGGCGCATCAAATGGTTCCTCAACGCAAGAATGCCTTGCCAGTCTTCCCTAGATGACGTCGCCCTTTCGTGAATTCAAGCGCCGGCCACTTCATTTTTCGGCCAATGTTCGGCGTGAGCCAGGAAAACCAAGGCTTCCCGAACTTGTGTCGGCGTATTACACGGGGCTTGAAACGGTAGCCAGTACAGCGCCTGGCCAATGCGCAGGTGCATGCCTTCAGTGTCGATCCCGGCCAGTTGCGCCGGCTCGGTTTTCGGCAGCCCCGCCAGTTCGATGTAGTGGGCGATGGCTTTGGCGTGATCGGCGTTCATGTGCTCGACCATGCTCACCTCGGCCTTGCCGGCGAACGGATTGGCCAACGTCAGTTGATCGACCCAATGAATCGCGCCGAAGCCACCGATGTAACGGTGACGCACGGGTTTAAGCACCCAGAAATCGAAATCGTGGGCTTTGTGATAATTCTGCGAATCCGGGAAGTAACGGTAGTAGCGCTCGGCGGCCACTTCAATCGCAGCCGCGTCCTCGAGTTTTTCCGCTTCGGCGAGGTACGTCAGGCGGCCGACCGCTTGCACGTCCTCGGCCCCGCGCTCACCGACGAACAGCGAACACTTCGGGTCTTTCTGCAGGTTGTGGGTGTGCTGGGCGATGCGGCTGATCAGGATCAGCGGCCGGCCCTGCTCGTCCAGACAGTAAGGAACCACGGAGCCAAACGGGAAACCGGGCATCGCCTTGGAGTGCGTCGACAGCACTCCGCGGTATTCCTTGAGAAGCAATTCTCGGGCATTCTTGGCCGCTTCAACGCTCAATTTATGACTCCTTATATAGAATCCGTCGAAAAAACGGACAGGCGACTGCTGAAAGTTCCAGTCCGCCATCGGGGCAGTTCTCATGTGCAACCAGGCCACATCAGGTGCAGATCGAGAGGCTCTCTAGAAGGAAGACCACTCCAACCTGCAACTGGGGCACGCGAATGCAACTCACTGACAAAGTAATCATTATCACTGGCGGTTGCCAGGGTTTAGGCCGTTCGATGGCCGAGTATTTAGCCGGCAAAGGCGCGAAGCTTGCGCTGGTTGACCTGAACCAGGAAAAGCTCGATGACGCCGTTGCCGCGTGCAAGGCCAAGGGCGTCGAGGCCCGCGCCTACCTGTGCAATGTCGCGAATGAAGAGCAAGTGACGCACATGGTCGCCCAGGTGGCCGAAGATTTCGGCGCGATCCATGGGCTGATCAACAACGCAGGGATCCTGCGTGACGGGCTGCTGTTGAAGGTCAAGGACGGCGAGATGACCAAGATGAGCCTGGCCCAATGGCAGGCGGTCATCGACGTTAACCTGACCGGCGTATTCCTGTGCACCCGCGAAGTCGCGGCGAAAATGGTCGAGCTGAAGAATAGCGGCGCGATCATCAACATCTCGTCGATCTCCCGCGCCGGCAACGTCGGCCAGACCAACTACTCGGCGGCCAAGGCCGGGGTTGCTGCGGCGACCGTCACTTGGGCAAAGGAATTGGCACGTTACGGCATCCGCGTTGCGGGCATTGCACCGGGCTTTATCGAGACCGAGATGACGCTGGGCATGAAGCCTGAAGCGCTGGAGAAAATGACGTCCGGGATTCCGCTCAAGCGCATGGGCAAGCCGGAAGAAATCGCCCATTCGGCGGCGTACATTTTCGAGAACGACTACTACACCGGCCGGATCCTGGAAATGGATGGCGGGTTGCGGATCTGACCAACACCGCAAACCAATGTGGGAGCGAGCCTGCTCGCGATAACGGTGTGCCAGTCAACGCATCCGTTGAATGTTAATCCGCCATCGCGAGCAGGCTCGCTCCCACAATTGGATCGCGTTTAATCGTCGCTGATGGTGATGTTCGGCATCGCCGGGGTCGCCGCTTCCTGCAACACGATCCGCGCGCCGACGTGGCGGGCGAGTTCCTGATACACCAGCGCGATCGGGCTGTCCGGCTCGGCAATGACCGTTGGCTTGCCGCCATCGGCCTGTTCACGAATGGCCATCGCCAGCGGCAAAGAGGCCAGCAGCTCGACGCCATACTGGCTGGCCAGCTTCACGCCCCCGCCCTCACCGAACAGATGCTCGGCATGCCCGCAGTTCGAGCAGATGTGCACCGCCATGTTTTCCACCACGCCCAGCACCGGGATGTTGACCTTGCGGAACATCTCCACGCCTTTGCGCGCGTCCAGCAACGCCAGGTCTTGTGGGGTGGTAACGATGACAGCGCCGGCCACCGGGACTTTCTGCGCCAGGGTCAGCTGGATGTCGCCGGTGCCAGGCGGCATGTCGATGACCAGGTAATCCAGATCGCCCCAGGCGGTTTGTGTCACCAGTTGCAACAGTGCGCCAGAGACCATCGGCCCGCGCCAGACCATCGGCGTATTGTCGTCGGTCAAAAACGCCATGGACATCACTTCGACGCCATGGGACTCAATCGGCACGAACCACTTCTGATCCTTGACCTTTGGTCGGGTGCCTTCGGGAATGCCGAACATGATGCCCTGGCTCGGACCGTAAATGTCCGCATCCAGAATCCCCACCTTCGCGCCTTCGCGGGCCAGGGCCAACGCGAGGTTGGCGGCGGTGGTGGACTTGCCCACGCCGCCCTTGCCGGATGCCACGGCCACGACGTTCTTGACGTTGGCCAGGCCCGGGATCTGTGCCTGAGCCTTGTGTGCGGCGATCACACTGGTGATATCAACGCGAGCGCTGGTGACGCCGTCGAGGCCTTCGATGGCCATCTGCAGCATCTGCGCCCAGCCACTTTTGAACAGGCCGGCGGCGTAACCCAACTCCAGCTGGACGCTGACGCGATCACCCTGGATGTCGATGTTGCGCACGCACCCGGCGCTGACCGGGTCCTGGTTCAGGTAAGGGTCGGTGTATTGGCGAAGGACGGCTTCCACCGCTGCGCGATTGACGGCGCTCATGGGCAACTCCGATAGCAAGACTGGAAAATCAGGCGGGTATCGTACCTGTTCTGATCGTTTGGCGGCACGCCGAAAAGATCTGTAGGAGCCCGGTTTGCCAGCGATGGTGTCCTCAGGTCAGTCTTCGCCGGCAAGCCTGGCTCCTACAAGGACGCAATCCGATGCATGAATCCCTGTTACTCATCCAATGAAACAGGCGCACGGGGTGAAAAATATGCGCCGGCGCTTTATAGTGGCCGACCTCCGTTTCATCAAGTAGCCGAGCCCCATGTCCGAGCCACGCAAGATCCTCGTCACCAGCGCCCTGCCCTATGCCAATGGTTCGATCCATCTTGGCCACATGCTGGAATACATCCAGACCGATATGTGGGTGCGCTTCCAGAAGCACCGCGGCAACCAATGCATTTATGTCTGCGCCGACGACGCCCACGGTTCGGCGATCATGCTGCGCGCGGAAAAGGAAGGCATCACCCCGGAACAACTGATCGCCAACGTCCAGGCTGAACATAGCGCCGACTTTGCCGAGTTCCTGGTGGACTTCGACAACTTCCACTCCACTCACGCCGAAGAAAACCGTGAGCTGTCGAGCCAGATCTACCTGAAGCTGCGCGACGCCGGGCACATCGCCACGCGCTCGATCACGCAGTATTTCGACCCGGAAAAGAAAATGTTCCTGGCCGACCGTTTCATCAAGGGCACCTGCCCGAAATGCGGCACCGAAGACCAGTACGGCGACAACTGCGAGAAATGCGGCGCGACCTATGCACCGACTGACTTGAAGGATCCGAAGTCGGCCATCTCTGGCGCCACCCCGGTGCTCAAGGATTCCCAGCACTTCTTCTTCAAACTGCCGGACTTCCAGGAAATGCTGCAAACCTGGACCCGCAGCGGCACGCTGCAAGACGCCGTCGCGAACAAGATCGCCGAATGGCTGGATGCCGGCCTGCAACAGTGGGATATCTCCCGTGATGCGCCGTACTTCGGTTTCGAAATTCCAGGCGAGCCGGGCAAGTACTTCTACGTCTGGCTGGACGCGCCAATCGGTTACATGGCCAGTTTCAAGAACTTGTGCAACCGCACGCCGGAACTGGATTTCGATGCGTTCTGGGGCAAGGATTCCACCGCCGAGCTGTACCACTTCATCGGCAAGGACATCGTCAACTTCCACGCCCTCTTCTGGCCAGCGATGCTCGAAGGCGCCGGTTTCCGTAAACCGACCGGCATCAACGTGCACGGCTACCTGACCGTCAATGGTCAGAAAATGTCCAAGTCCCGCGGCACCTTCATCAAGGCCCGGACCTACCTGGATCACCTGTCGCCGGAATACCTGCGTTATTACTACGCGGCCAAACTGGGACGTGGCGTCGACGACCTCGACCTGAACCTCGAAGACTTCGTGCAGAAGGTCAACTCCGACCTCGTCGGCAAAGTCGTCAACATCGCCAGCCGCTGCGCCGGTTTCATCCACAAAGGCAACGCCGGCGTGCTGGTGGCCGGTAACGCCGCGCCAGAACTGACCGAAGCTTTCCTCGCCGCAGCGCCAAGCATTGCCGAAGCCTACGAGGCTCGCGACTTTGCCCGTGCCATGCGCGAAATCATGGGCCTGGCCGACCGCGCCAACGCCTGGATCGCCGACAAGGCGCCTTGGTCGCTGAACAAACAGGAAGGCAAGCACGACGAAGTCCAGGCGATCTGCGCGCTGGGCATCAACCTGTTCCGCCAACTGGTGATCTTCCTCAAACCGGTGCTGCCACTGCTGGCCGCCGATGCCGAGGCGTTCCTCAACGTCGCGCCGCTGACCTGGAACGATCACGCGACCCTGCTCAGCAACCACCAGTTGAACGAGTTCAAGCCGCTGATGACCCGCATCGACCCGGTGAAAGTGCAAGCCATGACCGACGCTTCGAAAGAAGACCTGACCGCCAGCCAGACCGACACCGGCGAAGCTGCACCTGCCGGCAACGGCGAACTGGCGAAGGATCCGCTGTCGCCAGAGATCGAATTCGATGCGTTTGCCGCCGTCGACCTGCGCGTTGCGCTGATCGTCAAGGCCGAAGCCGTGGAAGGCGCCGACAAGCTGCTGCGCCTGACCCTCGACATCGGTGACGAGCAACGCAACGTGTTCTCCGGGATCAAGAGCGCTTACCCGGACCCGTCCAAGCTCGATGGTCGCCTGACCATGATGATCGCCAACCTCAAGCCACGGAAAATGAAGTTCGGCATCTCCGAAGGTATGGTGATGGCGGCCGGTCCTGGCGGTGAAGAAATCTACCTGCTCAGCCCCGACAGCGGTGCCAAGCCAGGTCAGCGTATCAAGTAAGATCCTGCGGCAAACCGATCCCACAGTCGTGCCCAACGCGACTGTGGGATTTTCATGTCTGGCCCCCCCTCCTTCCTTGCCGGATAATGCCTAACCTTGTTAGCAAGGCTTCTTTCTTCCGGCACGATCATGACCGAGATGCTTCTTACGCTTATCAGCGCTGCCCTGATCAACAACGTCGTGTTGCACTGGCCGCTGGGCGTCGATCCGCTGCTGGGCTCCGAGCGCCGTCAGGTGCATGCGCTGGGCATTGCGACGACGTGCCTGATGCTGATCGTCGGAATGCTCGGCTACGCGCTCTACCACTGGCTACTGGCGCCGCTTGAGCTGACTTCGCTGCGTTTGTTCGCGTTTCTGCCGCTGAGCGTGTTGTTGATCACACCGCTGCTGAAGCTGCTGCCGAAAGTGTTTTCGACGTTTTCGTTCGAAGGGCTCTGGCCGCTGCTGCTCGGCAATGCCGGCGTGCTCGGTCTGGCGCTGATCAACGCCCAGGAAAACCGCGGATTTTTCCACGCCACAGCCCTGAGCCTCGGCGCCGGGCTGGGGTTCTGGCTGGTGCTGAGTCTGTTCAGCGACTTGCGCCAGCGCACCCTCGATAACGATGTTCCCCTGCCCTTTCGCGGCCTGCCGATCGACCTGATCGGCGCCGGACTGATCGCAGTGGCTTTTCTCGGTTTCAGCGGACTGATCAAAACATGAGTCTGATTCAACGCATCGACGCCCTCTTGCCGCAGACCCAGTGCGGCAAATGTGGCCATCCCGGATGCAAGCCGTACGCAGAAGGCATCGCCAGCGGCGAGCCGATCAACAAGTGCCCGCCCGGCGGCAGCGAAACCATCGCAGCCCTGGCTCAATTGCTGAAAGTGCCGGTGCTGGAGCTGGACGTCAGTCGCGGTTCGGCCCCGGCGCAAATCGCCTACATCCGCGAAGCCGAGTGCATCGGTTGCACCAAGTGCATTCAGGCCTGCCCGGTAGACGCCATCGTCGGCGCAGCGAAATTGATGCACACGGTGATCATCGACGAATGCACCGGTTGCGACCTTTGCGTGGCTCCTTGCCCGGTGGACTGCATCGAAATGCGGCCGTTACCGCTGGCCACGGTGTTGCCGATTGTTGGTGGCCTGGCATTCAGCCCTGAAGAACAACAGGCGCGTGCCGTCAAACGCAATCACGCCCGGCGTCGCTTTGAACAGCGCAACGCCCGCTTGCACCGCGAAGAAGAACAGAAACTCGCCGAGCGTCAAGCCCGGGCACATCGCGCCGCGCAACAGCAGCACAGTGAAGTGACAACACTCGACCCGGTTCAAGCCGCGCTGGAAAGAGTTCGTGCGCAGAAAGCGGCCAATGCCGACGCGGCGTTGAAGAAAGCCAAAATCGATCTGGCGATGAGCCGCGCACAACTGAACAAATCGCTCAAGGCGTTCGGCCATCCGCCGACCTTCGAACAGCAGTCGCAACTGATCGTCCTGCAACAGCAATTCGACGCCGCTGAACACGCCTTGGCGCAGTTGGAAAACAGCGCACCACCCGCCGCTGCGCCTGCTGCGCCAGTGAAGGACGCGGAGCTGAAGCGGGCGAAAATACAGTTGGCCATGCGCCGCGCCGAACTCAAGAAAGCGCAAACCAGTGACGCGCCGACCGAGCAAATTGAAGCCCTGGAGCGCGCACTCGGCGACGCTGAAAAAGCCCTGCACGCGGCAGAAACTGCAAGCGAGCAGCCTTTACCTGACTTGGCGCGTATCGAAAAACGCCCCATCGACAGCCAGCTTCGACAGCTGAAAACCGAATTGGCCTACGCTCGCGCGGATGTCAGCAAACTCGAACGTCGCACTGACACTCCCGCCGAGGTAATGGACAAGGCACGCGCCCGCCTGCAAGAAGCCGAGCGTCAGGTGGATGCCTATGTCGCCCCTTGAATCGGTCGACGAGCGCCTTCAGCAGGCCATGAAGCTGGTGTTGCTGGCCACCGTGCCGGGAATGCTGGTGCTGTTCTGGTTGTATGGCTGGGGCGTGTTGATCAATTTGATCCTGGCCGGCGTTACCGCGTTGGCCGTTGAAGCGGCAGTGTTGTGGCTGCGCAAACGCCAGATCAAACCGACCTTGAGCGATGGCAGCGCGCTGGTCAGTGCGACGTTGCTGGCCCTGGCTTTGCCGCCGTATTGCCCATGGTGGCTGACGGTCTGCGCCGCGGCATTCGCACTGCTCGGCAAACAACTGTATGGCGGTGTAGGGAAAAACCCGTTCAACCCGGCGATGCTCGGTTTCGCTTTGGTACTGGTGACCTGTCCCCAACCAATGACTCACTGGCCTTCGTCCCACGGCATGGACCTGCTCGGTGGTCTGCAGCAAGTGTTCGGTTTCAGCCTCAGCCAGACGCCGGATGCGTGGGTCCAGGCCACGGCGCTGGACAGCTTGCGAATCAACAAAAGCCTGACCATGGACGAACTCTTCGCCGGTAATCCGGCGTTCGGTCACTTCGGCGCACGCGGCGTGGAATGGGTCAACCTGGCGTTTCTGGCGGGCGGTTTGTTTCTGCTGCAACGGCGGGTGTTCAGCTGGCATGCGCCGGTGGGCATGCTTGCCAGCCTGTTCGTCATCAGCCTGCTGTGCTGGAACGGCTCGGGCTCCGACTCCCATGGTTCCCCCCTGTTTCATCTGCTCACGGGCGCGAGCATGCTGGGCGCATTCTTTATCGTCACGGAGCCGGTGTCCGGTGCAAAAATCCCTGGCGCCCGACTGCTGTTCGGCGCGGGCGTGGGATTGCTGACTTACCTGATTCGCACTTGGGGCGGCTATCCGGACGGCGTTGCGTTTGCAGTGTTGTTGATGAATCTTTGCGTGCCGGCGCTGGAGCGGTTTGTCGCGTCCAGGCAGGAGCAGCTTTCGCCATGAGCCGAACGTCGAGCGTTGTGATTCTGCTGTTGCTGGCAAGCCTGGGGATTGGCGCAACCTACCTTGTGCAGTACAGCAGCGCGCCACGTATCGCAGCCGAACAGCGACGGATCGACAGCCGCAACCTGCTCGATTTGCTGCCCTCCGACAGTTACGACAATCAACCGCTGGAGCAGCCGCTGCAACTCGATAGCCTGGCGTTGACCAACAGCACCTTGCTGGGCGGCTACCTCGCCACCAAGGCCGGCCAACCCGTTGCGGTCCTGCTGCGCAGCCAGACGATCGGGTATGCGGGCTCCATCGATTTGCTGATTGCCATTGACGCGAACGGCAAGTTGCTGGGGGTCAAGACCCTGAAACAATCGGAAACCCCGGGCCTGGGTGCGCGTATCGCCGACTGGCCCAATACCTGGCTTCAGGCGTTCACTGGCAAATCCTTGAATGAACCCGCCGACAGCGGTTGGGCGTTGAAAAAGGATCAGGGGCAATTTGATCAAATCGCTGGCGCGACCATTACCTCCAGAGCCGTGATCAATGCGATCCACGAGGCTCTGCGCTACTTCGATGAACACTCGCGTCAGCTGATCGGGAGCGGCCTCCATGAATAATTCCGCGAATTTACAGAACTCGCTGATGCTCGCGCCGCTGATCGGCGCCACTGACTCGTTAGTGACCGCACTGGGTGTGTGGTTGATGTTCATCGTGGTGATCAGTGCGTTTGGTCCGAGCATGGCTGCCTTGCGATCCCGACTGATCCCGGCGGCTCGCTTGTTCGCAGGCGTCCTGCTGGCGGCCACGCTGACCGGTTGTGCAGAGCTCGCCGCGCAGGTCTGGTCACTTCAATGGCACCAGCATTCGGGGTTTTATGCAGCACTGATCGCTTTGCAGTGCGTCGTGTTGGAACACACCGGTTTTTTCCAGAGTGCATGGCGTGAACGCCTGCGCCTGTGTGTCCTGTTCGGCGCGCTGATGGTCGGCCTGGGCCTGCTGCGCGAAATCCTCGGCGACGCAGGCTTGCGCCTGGCCACGTCGGCACCTGGCGGATTCATTCTGCTGGGCCTGCTGATCGCCGCCTGGCAAGCCTGGCCCCGCCCGACTCCCTCACATTGATCGCTTTCGAGGAAACGCACTGCCCATGAATGCCGCAAAACGTCTGGAAATTTTCCGCAGGCTGCATGAAGACAACCCGGAGCCGAAGACCGAACTGGCCTACTCCTCGCCATTCGAATTGCTGATCTCGGTGATTCTCTCGGCACAATCGACCGATGTCGGCGTCAATAAAGCCACCGCCAAGCTCTACCCGGTGGCCAATACGCCGCAGGCGATTTACGCGCTGGGCGTGGAAGGTCTGTCCGAGTACATCAAGACCATCGGCCTGTTCAACAGCAAGGCAAAAAATGTAATCGAAACCTGCCGCTTGCTGGTGGAACGCCATGGCGGGGAAGTGCCGCAGACCCGTGAAGAGCTCGAAGCGTTGCCCGGTGTCGGCCGCAAGACTGCCAACGTGGTGCTCAATACTGCGTTCCGCCAACTGACCATGGCCGTGGACACGCATATTTTCCGGGTCAGCAATCGTACTGGCATCGCTCCCGGCAAGAATGTGGTCGAGGTCGAGAAAAAACTGATGAAGTTCGTGCCGAAGGAATATCTGCTCGATTCCCATCACTGGCTGATTCTTCATGGGCGTTACGTTTGCCTGGCTCGCAAGCCTCGCTGCGGCAGTTGCCGGATAGAAGACCTGTGCGAATACAAGCACAAGACTTCGGACGATTGAGGCGCTATTAGGTTTTTTGATTTATCGATTGAAAAAATCTTTTTTACCCGCGAGGCGATTATCGATATAAGGAGCGCCAAAGGCAGTCTTAGCCTGGAGTTAACCTTATGAGCACTGGCAAAGAGCAATTGGACGTAGAAGACGACTTCACACCCGTTGAGGCCGATGACGCGGAACCGGTGGTTGAAGTGGCAAAGACCAACCTGAGCAAACGCCGCACCATCGACAATCTGCTGGAGGAGCGCCGACTGCAAAAGCAATTGGCCGATTACGATTTTGACCTATGACACCTGAAAGCCTCCCGAAACGGAGGCTTTTTACTAGGTGCGAAACCTTGAAAACGCCCACTCTTTACGCCCCGTCAAGCACTGGCCCAGTCATACCAACCCATTGCGTTGAGCCAGTTCGATCAGGTCAACCAGGGACCGCGCATTGAGTTTCAACAACAGCCGCGTCTTGTAAGTACTGACGGTTTTATTGCTGAGGAACATTCCATCGGCAATTTCCTTGTTGGTCTTGCCGCGAGCCAACTGTTGCAAGACCATCATCTCCCGCCCCGAAAGACGATCCACCATATCGGCTTCACTGGCATTCCCCAGACTGGAGCGCACGGTATGCAAGGCTTGATTGGGAAAGTAACTGTAGCCCGACAATACCGCCTTTATTGCACTGAGCAACTCAGTGAGGTCCTGTTGTTTGCAAACATATCCTGCAGCACCGGATTGCATGCAACGCATCGAAAAATGCCCGGGAGCCTGTGAAGTCAATATCAGTACTTTCATTGGCATCGCTGCCGATGCCAGACGTGCAATGACTTCCAGCCCATCCAGTTTGGGTATTCCAATATCCAGGATGACAATATCCGGCATATGTTCACGAGCTAGTTGCAATGCATCCACGCCATTATCTGTTTCTGCAATGACTTCGTAGCCATGACGCTCCATCAGCATACGTACCGCAAGACGAATGACGGGGTGATCATCCACGATCAGCACTTTATTCATGGGCAAGTCCAATTTTCGCTGTTCGAATTTTTAGAGCCCGCACAATAGCCTAGTCGTTTCACCCATGGCATGCCGCTCCCCCCGGCCACCCACACCGAGAGACATTCCCTACAAACATCGCGGAATAATCTTACAAAAAATCTTGAAACACAGCGCGCCAGAAACTTTATCTGTCTCATGATATTTCAGTATTCAACAGTTTTTTGTTTCGACTTACAACCAGCGCGCCACACAACAACAGTTGACCAAGATGATCCGACACACGCCGACGATTAGTCTACCCTTGTAGGGTAATTGATATTTCCCGGCCTGCCCACCACACCAGAAACATCAAACACAAAACCTTACATCAAAAGTCAATTAACAATAAATGAATAGCAAAACTGATATATCAGAACTATAAATCCATCGCTACCATATAAACTCTACCCCCTAACAACCACCAACTAACACAATGAGAAAAGACGAACTAATATGAGTAAAAAATATGATAAAACTCAAACAACGAATCACCAACCCCATGACAGTCATCGCGATATTCGCAACACTGTCTGAAACATCGGCCGCCATCTCTCTACCCTTCCTCGATGACGAAGATAAAGAGATCTACATCTGGTTTTTGATCAGTTTTCCCTTTTATTTGCTTTTTCTTTTCTTCGCCACCCTTAACTTCAATTATCGATCGCTTTACGCGCCTTCCGACTTTGAAAAGGGAAAGCATTTCATAAAGGTGATGGACAACGCAGAGCGTTCAGGTAACGCGCAAGATCCGCCCGACGAGATCGGCTTACAGCCAAGTCTCTCGGCTCAGTACCCTATTCGGTTGCCCGAGTCACTCAAGGATCTGCACATCATTGATGCACGAAGGATGAACAAAAAAAATGAGTTCCGCGCCCTTCTGGAGAAGCTTCGCCAGCCCAAGGGGAATCCGGCACACGTTGTCGTGTTTCTCGTTGTTGGCGAGTCGGAGACGTTACTGAAAGAAAGCGCACTCAAGTTTTGCCGAAACGCAAAAAAACGCAGCAGCGCAACGTTCTGTATTGCTTACAATTTGAGTTCACGTGACGTGACGGTCATTGATCAATATTGCCGGACTGACACACAGCAGGCAGTTGCTCTTTAGGATCAATGGGGGGCGGGCAGGAAGGAATTTAAAACAACAAGAATGTTGAATCGCAATGTCAGACAGAAAATCCCTGTTTTCAAATGTGTGGCCTTGTCCTGGACAAGGCCACACATTCCATCAGCGTGTCAAAGATCTCAGAACAGCTTGCGACCTTTGTTTGCCGCGATACGCATGCGCAGCGCGTTGAGCTTGATGAAGCCCGCCGCGTCGGCCTGGTTGTAGGCGCCGCCATCTTCCTCGAAGGTCGCGATGTTGGCATCGAACAACGATTCGTCGGACTTGCGGCCAGTGACGATCACGTTGCCCTTGTACAGCTTCAGGCGCACGACGCCGTTCACGTGAGCCTGGGACGCATCGATCATCTG
The DNA here is from genome assembly GCF_017351735.1 of Pseudomonas sp. FW300-N2A2. Lineage (NCBI taxonomy): Bacteria > Pseudomonadati > Pseudomonadota > Gammaproteobacteria > Pseudomonadales > Pseudomonadaceae > Pseudomonas > Pseudomonas sp. FW300-N2A2. The sequence continues at coordinate 100,965 of NZ_JACNDU010000015.1, forward strand.
TTGCAGCATCAGACGCTCAGGGCTCCACCAGTAACCGGTGTAGATCAGGCTGGCGTATTTAGGCATCAGCTCGTCTTTGAGGTGAGCCACTTCGCGGTCCAGCGTGATCGATTCGATCGCACGGTGGGCGCGCAGCATGATGGTGCCGCCAGGGGTTTCGTAGCAGCCACGGGACTTCATGCCCACGTAACGGTTCTCGACGATGTCGAGACGGCCGATACCGTGTTCGCCACCGATACGGTTCAGGGTCGCCAGCACGGTGGCCGGAGTCATTTCGACGCCGTCCAGTGCAACGATGTCGCCGTTACGGTAAGTCAGTTCGAGGTACTGCGCCTTGTCAGGAGCCTTCTCCGGGGAGACGGTCCATTTCCACATGTCTTCTTCGTGCTCGGTCCAGGTGTCTTCCAGCACGCCGCCTTCATAGGAGATGTGCAGCAGGTTGGCATCCATCGAGTACGGGGATTTCTTCTTGCCATGACGCTCGATCGGGATCGCGTGCTTTTCAGCGTAATCCATCAGCTTTTCACGGGAGAGCAGGTCCCATTCGCGCCACGGAGCGATCACTTTCACACCTGGCTTCAAGGCATAAGCGCCCAGTTCGAAACGAACCTGGTCGTTACCCTTGCCGGTGGCACCGTGGGAAATGGCGTCAGCGCCGGTTTCGTTGGCGATTTCGATCAGGCGTTTGGCGATCAACGGACGAGCGATGGAAGTACCCAGCAGGTACTCGCCTTCGTAAACGGTGTTGGCGCGGAACATCGGGAATACGAAGTCACGCACGAATTCTTCGCGCAGATCGTCGATGTAGATTTCTTTTACGCCCATGGCCTGAGCCTTGGCGCGAGCCGGCTCGACCTCTTCGCCCTGACCCAGGTCAGCGGTAAAGGTCACCACTTCACAGTTATAAGTATCCTGCAGCCACTTGAGGATCACCGAAGTGTCCAGGCCGCCGGAATACGCCAGAACGACCTTGTTTACGTCCGCCATGCCATCACTCCACGGGGTTCTACGGAAAGCCGTCAAGTCTACCGGTCATGCAGGATAATTTACAGAGGCGCGACAGCTTATGACGACGAAGCGACAGATTATGTCGAGCGGGCGACGATGACAGCCGGTTCAGTATGTCTTCGCGGGGTTCGCCGATGCGGTTGTCTGAGGCGCCGGCTGCTCGGTGGGTGCGACCCGCGCCAGGTGCACATTGACCCGACGGTTCTTCGCCCGATTGGCGGCATTGGTGTTGGGTGCCAACGGATAACGCTCGCCGTGGAAGCGCACGGTGATCTGCGATTCCTGAAAACCGTTGGCCTTGAAGAACTCCATGACCGCCAGGGCCCGACGCCGCGACAGGTCACGATTGGCCAGGCGATTGCCGCTGTTGTCGGAGTGGCCGTCGAGTTCGATGTGATTGACCGTCGGATCGGCCTTCATGAATTCCAGCATGACCTGCAACTGGGCCTTGGCCTGTGCGTCGAGATCCAGGCCGTCGCCGGGAAAGCCGATCTGCGTTTGTTTGACTTGCTCGAAATTCTTCGGCAGCAGCTTCGCCACACAGCTTTGATAATCGTTGAACGCCTTGCTGAACTTGACCGGCAACAACCGCACTTCCGACACCCGGCCATCGCCCGAAGAATGTCGAATGACCGGGCTGCGCCCATCCATCAGGCCACTGATCAGGCGTCCGGCCTGAACTTGCGAACTGTTGAACAGCACATTGCCGCTACCAATCCGCACGGAGCCCAGATTGATGTCGCCCCGCCCCGGCTGCCAGGGCGCTGCGGCTGCCAGCAGGGTCGCCGAGCCGCCGCCGACCATCGAGTTATAGGCTTTCAGACGAAACGTCGCCTGCTCGCCGGCGCGGCGCACGAACTCACCCGAACCGAAATCGGTGATCGGTTGAGTCAGGCGGCACTCGAACTTGTCCCCTTCGACCGTCCACTCGATGCTCTCCAGACGGGTCTGGAAAGTGAGCGCCATCGCGGGAAGGCTGGCAAACACGCTGAGCAAGGCTAAATAACGCTGGCGCACGGGAGGCTCCACTGGCTTCTACAACAAAAAGACCGACACACACATGTTTACGGCATACCTGTTGGATATCGGAAGCTTCCCGCAAAACTTGATAGCGAGTGCCTGAGAGAGTCTTTTCCGGTAGCATTCCCTTCAGTTTGACCCGCCTGGAATCCCCTCATGTCCGACCGCCTGACCCTGCTGCGTCCCGACGACTGGCATATTCATCTTCGCGATGGTGCCGTGTTGACCAATACCGTTGCGGATGTCGCGCGCACCTTTGGTCGCGCCATCATCATGCCCAACCTGGTACCTCCGGTGCGCAACGCCGCTGAAGCCGACGGCTATCGCCAGCGGATTCTCGCTGCACGTCCGGCTGGCAGCCGTTTCGAACCGTTGATGGTCCTTTACCTGACCGACCGCACCCAGCCCGAAGAAATTCGTGAGGCCAAGGCCAGCGGTTTCATTCATGCCGCCAAGTTGTATCCGGCCGGCGCGACCACCAACTCGGACTCTGGCGTCACCAGCATCGACAAGATCTTCCCTGCGCTTGAGGCCATGGCCGAAGTCGGGATGCCTTTGTTGGTTCACGGTGAAGTCACCCGTGGCGATGTCGACGTGTTCGACCGCGAAAAAATCTTCATCGATGAGCACATGCGTCGTGTGGTCGAGCGTTTCCCGACGCTCAAAGTGGTGTTCGAACACATCACCACCGCGGACGCCGTGCAGTTCGTCAACGAGGCTTCGGCCAACGTTGGCGCGACCATCACCGCGCATCACCTCTTGTACAACCGCAACCACATGCTGGTGGGCGGGATTCGGCCGCACTTCTATTGCCTGCCGATCCTCAAGCGCAATACGCATCAGGAAGCCCTGCTCGACGCCGCCACCAGCGGCAGCGAAAAGTTCTTCCTCGGCACCGACTCGGCGCCTCACGCCCAGCATGCCAAAGAAGCCGCGTGCGGCTGTGCCGGTTGCTACACCGCTTATGCGGCGATCGAGATGTACGCCGAAGCGTTCGAACAACGTAACGCACTGGACAAGCTCGAAGCCTTCGCCAGCCTCAACGGCCCGCGCTTCTATGGCCTGCCGGTGAACACCGATCGCATTACTCTGGTCCGCGACGAGTGGACCGCCCCAACCAGCCTGCCATTTGGCGAGCTGACCGTTATCCCGCTGCGCGCCGGTGAAAAACTGCGCTGGCGCCTGCTGGAGGAACACGCGTGAGTGAAGACCATTACGACGACGAACAGGACGGTCAAGGCGGCGGAGGTGGTCCACGCCACCCGATGGCAGCTCGATTCCGTGGATACCTGCCAGTCGTTGTCGACGTTGAAACCGGTGGTTTCAACTCTGCCACTGACGCTTTGCTGGAAATAGCCGCTACCACGATCGCCATGGACGAGAAGGGTTTTGTATACCCTGACCACACCTACTTCTTCCGTGTCGAGCCTTTTGAAGGCGCCAACATCGAAGCGGCCGCGCTGGAGTTCACCGGGATCAAACTCGATCACCCGCTGCGCATGGCGGTGAGTGAAGAAGCGGCGCTGACCGATATTTTCCGCGGCATCCGCAAGGCGTTGAAAGCCAACGGCTGCAAGCGGGCGATTCTGGTCGGGCACAACAGCAGCTTCGATCTGGGCTTCCTGAACGCGGCGGTTGCGCGCCTGGACATGAAGCGCAACCCGTTTCATCCGTTCTCCAGCTTCGACACGGCCACCCTGGCCGGTCTGGCGTACGGTCAGACGGTGCTGGCGAAAGCCTGTCAGGCCGCCGATATCGACTTCGACGGTCGCGAGGCTCACTCGGCTCGCTACGACACAGAGAAGACGGCCGAGCTGTTCTGCGGCATCGTCAATCGCTGGAAACAGATGGGCGGCTGGGAAGACTACAACGACTGATCGGCTTTTCGTAGGAGCCGGCTTGCTGGCGATTCAGCCACCGCGGTTTGTCTGATTACCGAGGCGCCTGGATCGCCAGCAAGCCGGCTCCTACAGGAATCACCGCTTCTCCGCCCATAAAAAAACCGGCCTCAACGGCCGGTTTTTTTGTGCCTCGAATGCGCCTTACAGGGCAGCAGCATTCTCGGTCAGGTAAGCCGCGACGCCTTCGGTCGAAGCGGTCATGCCTTTGTCGCCTTTTTTCCAGTTGGCAGGGCAAACTTCGCCGTGCTCTTCGTGGAATTGCAGAGCGTCGACCAGACGGACCAGCTCTTCGATGTTACGGCCCAGTGGCAGGTCGTTGATGATCTGCGAGCGGACAACGCCTTTGTCGTCGATCAGGAACGCGCCACGGAAAGCCACGCCGCCTTCGGATTCAACATCGTAGGCCTTGGCGATTTCGTGTTTCAGGTCAGCTGCCATGGTGTAGCGAACTTCGCCGATGCCACCATTGTTGACCGGGGTGTTGCGCCACGCGTTGTGGGTGAAGTGCGAGTCGATCGAAACAGCGATCACTTCAACGTTGCGGGCCTTGAAGTCGGACATGCGGTTGTCCAGAGCGATCAGCTCGGATGGGCAAACGAAGGTGAAGTCCAACGGGTAGAAGAACACCAGGCCGTATTTGCCTTTGATGGCCGACGACAGGGTGAAGCTGTCGACGATTTCGCCATTGCCGAGTACGGCTGGTACGGTGAAGTCAGGGGCTTGCTTGCCTACGAGTACGCTCATTGAATATCTCCTGGTGTAAAAACGTGAAGTTCCGGGTTTGCGCCAGCCTGCCACCCTCAGGCGACAGCCCTGTGACACCCACCCGCTTCATAAGGACCGGCCATCATACACTGCGTTTTTGAGCTGTCCTCAACGGATTTTCACCGACAGGCCAAATTCCCGGCGACACGCTTACTGGCAGATTGCCCTAGGAAAACCGTTCGTCAGTCACCCTCGCTTATAACGCAAAGCTTTCAGAAACCACTTTGACAATCATTCTCGTTAACATTAAGATCCATCGCAATTGAGTCATAACCAGCGACGGTTTCAGTTATGTATGTCTGCCTCTGCACTGGCGTCACCGACGGACAAATCCGCGAAGCAATCTATGAAGGTTGCTGCAGCTACAAGGAAGTCCGCCAAGCTACCGGCGTAGCCAGCCAATGTGGCAAATGCGCCTGCCTTGCCAAGGAAGTGGTGCGTGAAACCCTGACCAAATTACAAACAGCCCAGGCTGCGATTCCTTTCCCGGTAGAATTTACTGCCGCGTAAATACCCCATTCCAAAGAACCGGACTTCATGTCCGCCTATATTTAGCTTTATATTTTAAAGAATTCTATACAAAACAAGGGCTTGCAGCGATGCAGGCCCTTGTCGTTTCTGGTCGTGGTTACTCATGGCTTACGCTGGCACTTCATGCAAACGTACGATATTCGGTTGCCCTCGGTGTTCGGCCTGCCACAAGTCATAGGCTGCCTTCATGGCCAGCCACTGGCGGCCGGTGCTTATACCGGCGAGTTCCAAGCGCAGCGCTAGGTCAGCAGAAATCGCTGCATGACCGTTGAGCACGGTCGATAGGTGGCCACGCGAATAGCGTCCCCGCTTTCGACTTTGCTGACATTTCTCGTTCTCCTTCTCCTTGCTCAAGGGCCGACCAAAGTTGTTTGGCTACTGGGAGCTAAAATTTCCTGTTCCCTCCTGCTTTGATTTTCCGGCCGAGAGCGTTTCCTGCCGAATTGACGCAATCCAATGTCACTGCTACACAAATAGAATGCGACACAAACTCGGGGGAGGGCGCTTTGTTAAATCTCAGCCTAGTAAAAAACGTTTATGCGCTCATCCTGATTAGCGTCACGATATCCGCCTTTGCGCAGATCGCCCTCAAGGCCGGCATGGACTCCCCTTCCGCCCAGAGGGTGATCGCAGAAGGAGGGGCACGAGCATCAGCATTGCTCGATATTGCCCTCAACCCCCTAATATTGCTCGGCCTTTTCCTGTATTTCAGCAGTGCGGCGGTCTGGCTGATGGTGCTATCCAAGGTGCAGGTCAGTTTCGCCTATCCGTTCGTGGCACTGGGCTTTGTGCTAACGGCCGTGCTCGGCCGCCTCGTCTTCAATGACACCTTCTCCGCGGCCAAGGTCATCGGCACATTGCTGATCATGAGCGGGGTTGTCGTGATGGCGAGGGGGGCGTGACGTCATGACGAACATGAACGAAATCGATGACGCGCCGATTCCGCTTTGCGTGGATCTGGATGGCACACTGGTGCGCACCGACATGCTGCTCGAAACATTTCTGTTGCTTGCAAAGACCTCGCCTCTCTCGCTCGCCTCCCTGCCGGGCTGGCTCATGAAGGGCAAGGCGAGCCTCAAGCACCGCATCGCCGAGCGAGTAACGATCGATGCAGCTAGCCTCCCCTATCGCACCGATGTGCTAGTCCTGATCGAAACCGCCCGCGCAGCGCAGCGCCCTATCATTCTTGCCACGGCATCTTGCGCCGGCGTCGCCAATGGTATTACGGACCATCTGGGCCTCTTCGACGAGGTACTGTGCAGCGACGAAGGCACCAATCTTTCCTCCCACGCCAAGGCTAGTATGCTCGTCGAACGCTTTGGCGAACGAGGCTTCGACTATATCGGCAACGACAAAGCGGACTTGCCCGTATTCGCACGGGCGCGCCGGGCGTTTCTGGTTTCCTCACAGGACGGTCTGAGGCAAGCGGCGCGGGATCGCAATCACGACATTGATTTTATAGAGGATCCAAGCGGTGGTTTTCGTGTCTGGTGGAGAGCCCTGCGCATTCAGCAGTGGCTGAAGAATCTCCTTGTCTTCGTCCCCCTGCTAGCGGCGCATCAGGTGACGAATCCGCAACTATTGTTCTGGGCGATCCTTGCCTTCATCTCGTTCAGCCTGTGCGCCTCGTCCGTCTATCTGCTGAATGATCTGCTCGACCTGCCCGCAGATCGCAAGCATCACCGCAAGAAGAACCGGCCTTTTGCCGCTGGGACCTTGTCCGTGAAATCGGGCATCGCCGCCATCCCCTTGCTGCTTGGTTCATCCCTGATACTTGCGCTGCAATTGCCGCCACGCTTTCTCGTTGTGCTCGGTGTCTACTATTTTCTGACCGCTGCCTATTCCTTCCTGTTGAAGAAGCAGGTGATCGTCGATGTGATGATACTGGCCAGCCTTTATTCGATTCGTGTCATAGCGGGCGCCGCCGCGACGGATATCAAACCGTCCTTTTGGTTACTCGCTTTTTCCATGTTCATCTTCCTCAGTCTTGCCCTGGTGAAGCGTTACTCGGAGCTGCGGGATACTGCCTTTTCGGTCAAGTTGTTGCCTGGTCGCGGTTATCGTCCTGAAGATCTGCCGGTGGTGCTGGCGCTTGGCTCATCCAGCGGCATGATCAGCGTTCTGATCCTCGCCATGTACACGCAGGCCGAGATTGTGCCCGTCATGTATCCTTCGCACGAATGGTTGTGGTTTGCGCCTTCGCTCATGCTCTATTGGACTGCACGCCTGTGGATGAAGACTGTGCGAGGTGAGGTGGATGAAGACCCCGTGCTCTTCGCGGCGCGGGACTGGCAGAGCATCGTCGTGGTAGCACTGATGGGCTGCACCTTCTTCATGGCAATAAGTGGTCCTTCCTTATGGTGAACACAACATGGCTACTCGCACAGGCCAGCTTCAAGTCAGGTGTCTTGCCCATTCTGATGCTGACTTTTGCGATCCGGTTGATATGGGGACTATTGGTTCCAGTAAGCCCTGTATCGGACGCGAACATGTATCACAGCTTCGCGCAGGAAATCGCCGCAGGCCGAGGCTATGTCTATCCTGGTGGTGAAGCCACGGCTTACTGGCCTGTTGGCCCGTCCGCCCTTTACGGCGCCTTTTATGCGTTGTTGGGCGTGCATGGCTGGGTAGTCATTCTTGTCAACCTGATTCTCAGCTCTATATCGGTAGCTGGAATCTATCAACTCGGCCTTTTGTATTTTGACAGGACGATCGCACGCATCGCGGCGCTGCTATTCGCCTTCTGGCCCGCATGGATCGCCTTCACCACCGTTCCAAACAGCGAATTGCCTCTCATGACGCTGGTGATCTGGGCTTTTGTGGCTCGTGGTACGGGGAAGTTGCCGCACTGGGCTCGCACCGTTCTGTCGACTGCTCTTCTGGTCGCCGCCGCATTCATGCGGCCGACGGTTCTACCGCTTATTGTTTTGCTACCGCTTCTGGATCAGCCCTTCCGTAAACCCGCGCAAACTGTTCTGCACGTCATTCTGGCGCTGGTCGTCGCAGCAATATTGCTGACTCCTTGGGCAGAGCGTAATCGCGCTTTATTTGGCGAGCCGGTACTTATTTCTACGAATTTCGGTATCAATCTGTGGATGGGCAATAACCCCCAGGCAAATGGGGCCTATATGTCGGTGCCCGAGATAAATCTCAATACAAAAAACGAAGTAGTCCGCGATAACCATTACAAAGGTCTCGCGCTCGACTTCATTCGCGAAAATCCAGGTCTCTATCTTCGGTTATGCCTGAACCGGGTCGCCCACAGCTTTGATCGCGAAAGCATCGGCATAGCATGGAACCAGAACTCGCTAGCTCCTGCATTGCAACCGATACTCAAGGCTGGCTCTGCCGCCTATTGGTTAGCAATTTTCTCCCTCTCTCTCATTGGCGTCGGAATATTTCTCCGGGAAAATCCTTTGCGTTTTTTCGATCCGCTGGTGGTAACGCCCGCCTTGTTTGCAACCGTGGCTCTGCTGATCGTCGGCCAGGATCGCTATCATATGCCGATGACGCCGTTCATCGCCTTGTTTGCTGCCTTTTTCATCAATCACATCCTGCACCGTCGATCATCTCGATCAGTGCCGGATACTGCTGCTTAGTTATGATTCGTATGTTCATTTAAGTTTCAATAAGTTAGGTTTGACACTCTTAGTTGTGCGGCTCAAACTCTGGTTTATAGACAGCTATTACAGGGCAGGACCCCATCATGAAAGGCGACATTACAGTCATCCAGCATCTCAACAAGATCCTTGCCAATGAGCTGGTCGCGATCAATCAGTATTTTCTGCATGCGCGCATGTATGAAGATTGGGGTCTGAACAAGCTCGGAAAGCACGAATACCACGAGTCCATCGACGAGATGAAACACGCGGACAAGCTGATCAAGCGCATCCTGTTCCTGGAAGGCCTGCCTAACGTGCAGGACCTGGGCAAGCTGCAGATCGGCGAACACACCCAGGAAATGCTTGAGTGCGACCTGCGCATCGAACGCACTGGCCATGCCGACCTGAAAGTCGCGATCGCTCATTGCGAAACCGTTGGCGACTACGGTAGCCGTGAACTGCTCGAAGATATTCTTGAATCCGAAGAAGAACATATCGACTGGCTGGAAACCCAACTGGGCCTGATCGATAAAATCGGTCTTGAGAACTATCTGCAATCGCAGATGGGCGACGACGAGTAAGTTAGCGTCCGTTAGATTCAAGACAATAAAAAGCCCCGCTCTCTTTTAAGAGGCGGGGCTTTTTTGTGCCTGTGCTGTTGTAGGAGCGAAGCTTGCTCGCGAAAGCGGTGTGTCAGGTACAACGCCTTCGCGGGCAAGTCGGAACGCCGAACCGCTCGCTCCTACAGAAAGCAGGTCAAGCTTCGGTCTTGGCAGCAGCGGCGGCTTCAACAGCCGCTTTGATGGTGCTTTGCAGCGAACCGTCTGCAGCCATCTCGGTCATGATGTCGCTACCGCCGACCAGCTCACCACCGACCCACAGTTGCGGGAAAGTTGGCCAGTTGGCGTATTTTGGCAGGTTGGCGCGGATTTCCGGGTTCTGCAGGATGTCCACGTACGCAAACTTTTCACCACATGCCATCACGGCCTGTGCGGCTTTCGCGGAGAAGCCACACTGCGGGGCATTCGGCGAACCTTTCATGTAAAGCAGAATGGTGTTGTTGGCAATCTGCTCTTTAATCGTTTCGATGATATCCATGAAGCACCTCGGCTGAACTTTCCGACTCGGGGGTCGGCACGGTGGCGCATTGTAACGGAAAGCCGAGCGCCATGCTCGGTCTCCCCGACAGACTCAATCAAGCCGCCGCTACGGTCACCGGCACACCGTTCAATGCCGCATTCCCCGACAACTCATCGAGCTGACACTCGTCGGTCAGGTCATTGGCACTGGAACCTGGCTGGCCGCTGGCAATCGTCATCTGCACGCCAGGCCGCGCATGGCCCCAACCGTGCGGCAGGCTGACCACTCCTTTCATCATATCCTGACTGCCCAGCACTTCCACTTCGATCATGCCGACCCGGGAACTGACCCGCACCCGCTGCCCATCGCTGAGCCCGCGACTGGCAAGGTCGTCCGGATGCATCAGCAACTGATGACGCGGCTTACCCTTCACCAGTCGGTGATAGTTGTGCATCCACGAGTTATTGCTGCGCACGTGACGACGGCCAATCATCAGCAGTTCATCAGCCGCCGGTGCTTGCAGCGCCGCAAATCGCGAGAGGTCGGCAAGGATCGCCGCCGGTGCTGCCTGAACGCGCTGGTTGGCGGTTTTCAGGCGTGGCGCCAGATTGGATTTCAGTGCGCCAAGGTCGACGCCATGCGGTTGATCAAACAGCGTCGCCAAAGACAGCTTGTGCGGCGAGGCGTCGCCATACAGCCCCATTCGCAAGCCACGATCGATCATCTGCGCAGGGGGAATCGTCGGTTTCAGTTCCTTGCCGGTCTTCGCGGCAAAGGCCTTGGCCAGCCCGACGAAAATCTCCCAGTCGTGCAACGCGCCTTCCGGCTTGGCCAGGATCGCGCGATTGAACCGGCTGACGTTACGCACCGCAAACATGTTGAACGTGGTGTCGTAGTGATCGTTTTCCAGGGCTGAAGTGGACGGCAAGATCAGGTCGGCATAGCGCGTGGTTTCGTTGATGTACAAGTCAACACTGACCATGAACTCCAACCCGTCAAGCGCCTGCTCCAGTTGCCGGCCATTGGGCGTCGACAACACCGGATTGCCAGCCACGGTAATCAACGCGCGAACCTGCCCTTCCCCTTCGGTCAGCATCTCTTCGGCCAGCGCCGACACTGGCAGCTCGCCGCTGTATTCCGGACGCCCGGACACGCGGCTCTGCCACAGATTGAAATGCCCGCCCGAGGTAGACGCCACCAGGTCCACCGCCGGTTCGGTGCACACCGCGCCACCGACGCGATCAAGGTTGCCGGTGACCAGGTTGATCAACTGCACCAGCCAATGGCACAACGTACCGAACGCTTGGGTTGAAACGCCCATGCGCCCGTAACAGACCGCGCTCGGCGCCGCCGCGAAGTCCCGCGCCAATTGGCGGATCTGCTCGGCCGGCACGGCACACAACGGGCTCATGGCTTCGGCGGTGAAAGCCGCGACGGCCTTGCGCACGTCATCCAGGCCGTCGACCGGTAAATGGCTGTCGCGGGTCAGGCCTTCAGCAAACAACGTGTTGAGCAGCCCGAACAGCAATGCCGCGTCGCCACCCGGACGGACGAACAGATGCTGATCGGCAATCGCAGCCGTTTCGCTGCGACGCGGATCGACCACCACCACTTTACCGCCCCGGCCCTGTATCGCTTTCAGGCGCTTTTCGACATCCGGTACGGTCATGATGCTGCCGTTGGAGGCCAGCGGATTACCACCAAGAATCAGCATGAAATCGGTGTGATCGATATCCGGGATCGGCAACAGCAAGCCGTGGCCGTACATCAAATGGCTGGTCAGGTGATGAGGCAACTGATCGACCGAGGTCGCGGAAAACCGGTTGCGGGTTTTCAGCAGGCCAAGAAAGTAATTGCTGTGGGTCATCAGCCCGTAGTTGTGCACGCTGGGGTTGCCTTGATAAACCGCCACCGAGTTCTGCCCGTGGCGCTCCTGTATCCCTGCCAGGCGTTCAGCGACCAGGTTGAAGGCATCTTCCCACTCGATGGGTTGCCATTCGCTGCCAACGCGCAGCATCGGCTGACGCAGGCGGTCTGGATCGTTCTGGATGTCTTGCAGGGCAACGGCCTTGGGGCAGATGTGCCCGCGGCTGAACGTATCGAGGGCATCGCCCTTGATCGAGGTGATCTGCACATCACCATCGAGCTCGGTGGTCTCGATGGTCAGGCCGCAGATGGCTTCACACAGGTGGCAGGCACGGTGATGGAGAGTCTTGGTCATGGCCAGTCTCTGTCTTGTTCTGGGCGGGCAATAACGGCCGCGGGAACAAAACTATGGCGCGTGCCCCGCCACTGCGCCAGCGACGTTCGTCTTGTGAATCGGCGGCCATCAGGCCAGCCGATGACCGCTCGGGATCAGTTCGACGGCAGCCTCGGTGGCGCCTGCAACTGAATCTCCTGGATGGTTTCAATCTGTTCGTGGGCGACATGCACGCCGGTGAGTTCGCCGATCAGCCGCCAGTGCTCGTCGAGCCCTGTGCTGATGGTGGCCATGCGGTCGATCATCCGCCGGCCAGCCGCCTTGGTCACCTCGTCATTACTTCGCAAAAGCTCAAAGGACATTGAGGTCATGGAAGCGGTGAGATGCGTCAGTGAGCGGGCCGTGAGACCTAGTAATTCCATCAATTGCTGTTCTTTCGATTCCATTCCGAAGGCTTCCTGCATCGCTCGTGACTTAGTTATAACCCAGCACATTGCATTAGCAAGTGTTACAAACGAGGCACATTGCCATCAGCGGGCTGGAATGCCGGGTCAGAAACCGACCATCAGCACACCATGCCCGCCCTGTTTGATTGCAAAGCCCCGCAGCCGCAGTGTACAAATGAGCAGCTGCTGTCAGGAAACAGGCTTCAAAAGCGCTACTGCGGTCACCCCATAGCCCCTCTGAAATCCCCTAAAAACCGTAGCCCTATTGGTAAGACGCGACATTTAATTATAAGATCGCGCCTTCCCCTATTTCGTCGCCCTGTGCGGCTTACGCCGCAGGTCTCGCCCGTTTTCCAGTTAAACAAGGCTTTGAGCATCTGCGGTTTGTAGCAAAAAGGTAGTCAATGATGAGCGCAAGGCACTTTCTCTCCCTGATGGATTGCACGCCCGAAGAGCTGGTCAGCGTGATCCGTCGAGGCGTTGAGCTCAAAGACCTGCGTAACCGCGGCGTACTGTTCGAGCCCCTGAAAAACCGCGTGCTCGGGATGATTTTCGAGAAGTCCTCGACCCGTACCCGGATCTCGTTCGAGGCCGGCATGATCCAGCTCGGTGGCCAGGCAATCTTCCTGTCGCCGCGCGACACGCAACTGGGCCGTGGCGAACCGATCGGCGACGCCGCCATTGTCATGTCGAGCATGCTCGATGCGGTGATGATCCGTACGTTTTCCCACAGCACCCTGACCGAATTCGCCGCCAATTCGCGCGTCCCGCTGATCAACGGCCTGTCCGATGACCTGCACCCGTGCCAGTTGCTGGCCGACATGCAAACCTTCCTCGAACATCGCGGCTCGATCCAGGGCAAGACCGTTGCCTGGATCGGCGACGGCAACAACATGTGCAACAGCTATATAGAAGCGGCGATCCAGTTCGACTTCCAGTTGCGCATTGCGTGCCCTGAAGGCTATGAACCCAATCCTGAGTTCGTGGCCAGCGCCGGTGACCGGGTGACCATAGTCCGGGATCCGAAGGACGCCGTGCGCGGCGCGCATCTGGTGAGCACCGACGTCTGGACCTCCATGGGCCAGGAAGAGGAAACCGCCAAGCGCCTGAAGCTGTTCGCACCGTTCCAGGTCACCCGTGCCCTGCTGGACCTGGCCGCCGATGACGTGCTGTTCATGCATTGCCTGCCCGCCCACCGTGGCGAGGAAATCAGCCTCGACCTGCTCGATGACCCGCGCTCAGTCGCCTGGGATCAAGCGGAAAACCGTCTTCACGCACAAAAGGCCCTGCTCGAGTTTCTCGTTCCGCCTTCGTACCACCACGCATGAGCCAGCCATTACTGCTTAACCTGCGCAACCTCGCTTGCGGCTATCAAGACCAGCGCGTCGTGCAGAACCTCAACCTGCATTTGAATGCCGGTGATATCGGTTGCCTGCTCGGTTCTTCGGGTTGCGGCAAAACCACGACGCTGCGGGCGATTGCCGGTTTTGAACCGGTGCACGAAGGTGAAATCACCCTGGCGGGCGAGACGATCTCCAGCGCCGGCTTCACCCTCGCGCCGGAGAAACGCCGGATCGGCATGGTGTTCCAGGATTACGCGCTGTTTCCGCATTTGAGCGTGGCGGAAAACATCGCGTTCGGGATTCGCAAGCATCCGCAAAAGGATCGTGTGACCGAAGAGCTGCTGGAACTGGTCAACCTGAAAAACCTCGGCAAACGCTTTCCGCACGAGCTTTCCGGCGGTCAGCAACAGCGTGTCGCCCTGGCTCGCGCCCTGGCGCCGGAACCGCAACTGTTGCTGCTCGACGAACCGTTTTCCAACCTCGACGGCGAACTGCGGCGCAAGCTCAGCCACGAAGTGCGCGACATCCTCAAGGCCCGTGGCACCAGCGCGATTCTGGTGACCCACGACCAGGAAGAAGCTTTCGCGGTAAGCGATCATGTCGGGGTTTTCAAGGAAGGTCGCCTGGAACAGTGGGACACGCCCTACAACCTGTATCACGAACCGCTGACGCCCTATGTGGCCAGTTTCATCGGTCAGGGATACTTCATTCGTGGTCAGCTGAGCAGCCCGGAATCGGTGCAGACCGAGCTGGGTGAGTTGCGCGGCAATCGGGCCTACACCTGGCCGATTGGTGGCGCCGTGGACGTATTGTTGCGCCCGGACGATATCGTTTATGCACCGGACAGTGGCTTGAAGGCGCGGATTGTCGGCAAGTCGTTCCAGGGTGCGTCGACGTTGTATCGGTTGCAGATGCCCACCGGCGCGCAGCTGGAATCGATTTTCCCGAGCCATGCCGATCATCTGGTCGGTGCAGAAGTTGGCATTCGGGTTGCCGCTGAACACCTGGTGTTGTTCCAGGCGTCCGGCAGCATCGCCGCGCAGATTCCTACGGTCGAATCCGGCGTTCGGCGTTACAGCACTGCCAGCTGATACCTGAATCTGTAGGAGCGAGCGGTGCGGCGATCCGACTTGCCCGCGAAGGCGTAGTGTCAGTCGATATTTGCATTGCCTGACACTACGCCTTCGCGGGCAAGCCTCGCTCCTACGGGATTGGGGTTAACCGAGGATCAGCATTCCGCTCGCAACCAGCGTCGCATTCCCGCCGATCTTCACCCGATCGCCTTCCAGCCGACAGAACAACTCCCCGCCTCGCTTCGAACACTGATACGCCGTCAGGCTCGACTTGCCCAAACGCTTCGACCAATACGGGATCAAACTGCAATGGGTCGAACCGGTCACCGGATCCTCATTGATACCGATCGCCGGCGCGAAGTACCGCGACACAAAATCATGCTTGCTGCCCTTGGCGGTGACGATGGCACCCGGCCACGGCAGTTTGGCCAACGCGACCATGTCGGGCTGACAGTCGAGCACGGCCTGTTCCGACTCCAGCACCACGAATAATTCATTCGAACCCAACACATCGACCACGTCGACGCCCAAGGCGCGTTCGACATCTAGGGTCACGCCGACTGCAGACGGCACGATTGCCGGGAAATTCAGCCACAAGCGACCGCCCTCACGACTCACGCTCAGCAGGCCGGACTTACAAATGAAGTCCAGGCGTTCGACCGGCTCTTTATAGATCTCGAACAAGACATAAGCGCTGGCCAGGGTGGCATGCCCACACAAAGGCACCTCGGTGGTCGGAGTGAACCAGCGGATGTGCCAACCCTGCCCTTCACGCACCACAAAGGCGGTTTCGGCGAGGTTATGTTCAGCGGCGATTTTCTGCATCAACTCATCGGCGAGCCACGCATCGAGGCGATAGACCATCGCCGGGTTACCGCTGAACGGTCGCTCACTGAACGCGTCGACCTGATGGAACTCAAGCTGCATAACCTTCTCCCTGATTCAGGCGCGGCCGATATCGGCGAACTTGGCCTGGGTATGTTCGGCCAGTACCGCGGGGGCCAGTTCCACTTCCAGGCCACGTCGACCGGCACTGACGAAAATGCTGGCAAAGGGTTGGGCCGAATTATCGATAAACGTGCGCAGGCGCTTTTTCTGTCCCAGCGGGCTGATACCGCCCAACAGATAACCCGTCGAGCGCTGCGCGGCGGCGGGGTCGGCCATTTCGACTTTTTTCACCCCGGCGGCATGCGCCAGGCCCTTCAAGTCCAGACTTCCGACGACCGGCACCACCGCCACCAGCAATTCCCCTTTTTCACTGGCCGCCAGTAACGTCTTGAACACTTGCGCCGGGTCCAGCCCCAGTTTCTCCGCGGCCTCCAACCCATAAGACGCCGCCTTCGGATCATGTTCGTAACTGTGCACGCGATGTTCGGCACGAACTTTTTTCAACAAATCCAATGCGGGGGTCATGACAGCTCCAGACTGGGCGGCAGAGAAAAAATACTGCGCTGGATTCTAGGACATTGCTCCATAAAAGGCTCTATCAC
This sequence comes from Pseudomonas sp. FW300-N2A2, assembly GCF_017351735.1. NCBI lineage: Bacteria > Pseudomonadati > Pseudomonadota > Gammaproteobacteria > Pseudomonadales > Pseudomonadaceae > Pseudomonas > Pseudomonas sp. FW300-N2A2. Next base: position 117,424 of record NZ_JACNDU010000015.1, read on the forward strand.
GGCAGCGTTTCCAGCACTTGGCGCGATTCTTTACCGCTCGTCAGAGTTCGTCCGGTACGCCAAACAAAACGATCATTCATGTGACTAATAGTTGCATTGTGACCGACAGTTCACTTTCGACCTTTGACAGCAGTGTTTCTTGTCTATATTTTTTCGAATCTGAATACAGTACAACGTGACAACGCAGTACCCAGCAGTAAGCCAGGAACAGGATGGGGATCCTGCCCTGGTGAAAATCGCGCTTTGGCCATGACGAAAAAAGCGCCAGACAACAAAAACAAAGAGGTTTTCAATGACAACTGCTTTACAACAACCGTCGCTTTCGAGCCAATGCATGGCCGAGTTTCTGGGCACTGCACTGCTGATCTTTTTTGGTACCGGTTGCGTTGCCGCGCTCAAGGTCGCGGGTGCCAGCTTTGGCTTGTGGGAAATCAGCATCATCTGGGGCGTCGGCGTCAGCATGGCGATCTACCTGACCGCCGGGGTTTCGGGTGCTCATCTCAATCCTGCCGTAAGCATCGCGCTGAGCATTTTCGCTGACTTCGAAAAACGCAAACTGCCGTTCTATATTCTTGCCCAGGTGGCCGGCGCCTTCTGCGGCGCGTTGTTGGTTTACACGCTGTACAGCAATCTATTCTTCGATTACGAACAAACTCACCATATGGTTCGTGGCACTCAAGCCAGCCTTGAACTGGCGTCGGTGTTCTCCACGTTCCCCAACCCGGTCTTGTCCACGGCCCAGGCCTTCCTGGTTGAAGTGATCATCACCGCCGTCCTGATGGGCGTGATTATGTCCCTGACCGATGACAACAACGGTCTGCCAAACGGGCCGATGGCGCCGCTGCTGATCGGCCTGCTGATCGCGGTGATCGGCAGCTCGATGGGCCCGCTGACCGGTTTTGCGATGAACCCGGCGCGTGACTTCGGTCCCAAACTGATGACTTTCTTCGCTGGCTGGGGTGAAATTTCCTTCACTGGTGGCCGCGATATCCCGTATTTCCTGATCCCGATTTTTGCACCGATTGTCGGTGCCTGCCTCGGTGCTGCAGCGTATCGCGGGCTGATTGCCCGTCATCTGCCCAGCGCCGAACCTGCTACAAAGGACGCAACACCGGCCATTGACGGCAAACCAAGAACTTCTTGATACCGTAGGCGCGTGATCCTGCCCATTTGGTCCCGCGCCTGACCTCACTCCCTTTTTTCGTCCAAGGCAATCGACATGACCGACATTCAGAATAAGAACTACATCATTGCCCTCGATCAGGGTACGACCAGCTCCCGCGCGATCATTTTCGACCGCGACGCGAACGTGGTTTGCACCGCCCAGCGCGAATTCGCCCAGCATTACCCGCAAGCCGGTTGGGTCGAACACGACCCGATGGAAATCTTCGCCACCCAAAGCGCCGTGATGGTCGAGGCCCTGGCGCAAGCCGGCCTGCATCACGACCAGGTCGCGGCCATCGGCATCACCAACCAGCGCGAAACTACTGTGGTCTGGGACAAGACCACCGGCCGCCCGATCTACAACGCGATCGTCTGGCAGTGCCGCCGCAGCACCGAGATCTGCCAGCAGCTCAAACGTGACGGCCACGAGCAATACATCAGCGACACCACCGGCCTGGTCACCGACCCGTACTTCTCCGGCACCAAACTCAAGTGGATCCTCGACAACGTCGAAGGCAGCCGCGAGCGTGCGCGCAAAGGCGAACTGCTGTTCGGCACCGTGGACAGCTGGCTGATCTGGAAATTTACCGGCGGCAAAGTCCACGTCACCGACTACACCAACGCCTCGCGCACCATGCTCTTCAACATCCACACCCTGGAGTGGGATGCGAAGATGCTGGAGGTGCTGGATATTCCGCGCGAGATGCTGCCGGAAGTTAAATCCTCGTCAGAAATCTACGGCCACACCAAAAGCGGCATCGCCATCGGCGGTATCGCCGGTGATCAGCAGGCTGCCCTGTTCGGCCAGATGTGCGTCGAGCCAGGCCAGGCGAAAAACACCTACGGCACCGGCTGCTTCCTGCTGATGAACACCGGCGACAAAGCGGTGAAGTCCAAGCACGGCATGCTGACCACCATCGCTTGCGGTCCGCGTGGCGAAGTGGCCTACGCGCTGGAAGGCGCGGTGTTCAACGGCGGCTCCACCGTTCAGTGGCTGCGTGACGAACTGAAAATCATCAACGACGCGCACGACACCGAATACTTCGCCAACAAGGTCAAGGACAGCAACGGCGTGTACCTGGTGCCAGCCTTCACCGGCCTGGGCGCTCCGTACTGGGACCCGTATGCCCGTGGCGCATTGTTCGGACTGACTCGCGGCGTACGCGTGGATCACATCATTCGTGCAGCGCTGGAGTCGATTGCCTACCAGACCCGCGACGTGCTCGACGCCATGCAACAGGATTCCGGCGAACGCCTCAAAGCATTGCGTGTGGATGGCGGCGCGGTGGCAAACAACTTCCTGATGCAATTCCAGGCCGACATCCTCGGCACTCAGGTTGAGCGCCCGCAAATGCGCGAAACCACCGCACTCGGTGCGGCGTACCTGGCCGGTCTGGCGTGTGGCTTCTGGGGCAGCCTGGAGGAGTTGCGCGGCAAGGCGGTAATCGAGCGCGAATTCGAGCCGACACTGGACGAAACCGCCAAGGAAAAACTCTACGCCGGCTGGAAAAAAGCGGTCAGCCGCACTCGTGATTGGGAACCGCACGAAGGCGCTGAATAAGCCACGGACCGGACTCGTATCCGGTTGTAACTGGTCGGGAGCGGATTCCTGCGGCATCATGGGCAAATTTTGCACGGCAGCCCAAAGGAAGCCCCATGAATCTGCCTCCCCGTCAGCAGCAAATCCTCGAACTGGTCCGCGAACGCGGCTATGTCAGCATCGAGGAAATGGCCACGCTGTTCGTCGTTACACCGCAGACCATCCGCCGCGACATCAATCAGCTCGCGGAATCCAATTTATTGCGTCGCTACCACGGTGGCGCAGCCTACGATTCCAGTGTCGAAAACACCGCCTACGCCATGCGTGCCGATCAGATGCGCGATGAAAAGCAGCGTATCGGCGAAGCCATTGCCGCACAGATTCCCGATCACGCCTCGCTGTTCATCAACATCGGTACCACGACCGAATCGATCGCACGGGCGCTGCTCAACCACAACCATCTGAAGATCATCACCAACAACCTGCATGTGGCTTCGATGCTCAGCGCCAAGGACGACTTCGACGTTCTGCTGACCGGTGGCAATGTGCGGCGCGACGGTGGCGTGGTCGGCCAGGCGAGTGTCGACTTCATCAACCAGTTCAAGGTCGACTTCGCCCTCGTCGGTATCAGCGGTATTGATGAAGACGGCAGCCTGCTGGACTTCGATTATCAGGAAGTGCGGGTGTCGCAGGCGATCATCGCCAATGCGCGGCAGGTGATTCTGGCGGCGGACTCCAGCAAATTCGGGCGCAATGCCATGATTCGCCTGGGGCCGATCAGCTTGATCGATTGCCTGGTGACAGATCAACAGCCAGTGCCGGCGCTGGCGCAGTTGTTGAGTCAGCACAAGATTCGGTTGGAAGTCGTTTAAACACCGTTGACATCTTAGTCGTTCATACCGACGCCATCGCGAGCAGGCTCACTCCCACAGGTTTAGCGTAACCCTGTGGGAGCGAGCCTGCTCGCGATGACGATCGTCGAAGCAACACATCTCTTGCTCTCTATCGCCTGTTTAAATGTTCGTAAATTTTCCTTTAACGGCCCTTCGATCAGTATTTTCAATCGAAGTTAACTGGCTGTGGGCGGCTTTATGGGCTACCATTTTCGCAAATGAACATTAATGTTCGAAATCCAATATCGACAATCAAAAAAACCGAGGCCAGCCGATGCCCACTTCTACCTTGCCTACGCCCCCACTCGCCGAGGTCTACGATATCGCCGTCATCGGTGGCGGGATCAATGGCGTGGGGATTGCAGCGGATGCCGCCGGTCGCGGTCTTTCGGTGTTCCTTTGCGAAAAGGATGATCTGGCCAGCCACACCTCGTCGGCCAGCAGCAAACTGATCCACGGTGGCCTGCGCTACCTCGAACATTACGAATTCCGCCTGGTCCGCGAAGCCCTCGCCGAGCGCGAAGTGTTGCTGGCCAAGGCGCCGCACATCGTCAAGCAAATGCGCTTCGTCCTGCCGCACCGTCCGCACCTGCGTCCGGCCTGGATGATCCGCGCCGGCCTGTTCCTGTATGACAACCTGGGCAAACGGGAAAAACTGGAAGGTTCGAAAAGCCTGAAGTTCGGCCCGGACAGCCCGTTGAAAAGCGAAATCACCAAAGGCTTCGAATACTCCGATTGCTGGGTCGACGACGCGCGCCTGGTGGTCCTGAACGCCATGGCGGCCCGCGAGAACGGCGCCCATGTGCACACCCAGACCCGTTGCGTCAGCGCCCGTCGAACCAAAGGCCTTTGGCATCTGCACCTGGAACGCGCCGACGGCAGCCTGCTTTCGATCCGCGCCAAGGCGCTGGTGAATGCGGCCGGCCCATGGGTTGCCAAGTTCATTCGTGATGATTTGAAAATGGAATCGCCGTACGGCATCCGCCTGATCCAGGGCAGTCACCTGATCGTGCCGAAACTGTACGAAGGTGATCACGCGCACATTCTGCAAAACGAAGATCAGCGCATCGTCTTCACCATTCCGTACCTGAACCATTTCACCCTGATCGGCACCACCGACCGTGAATACACCGGCGATCCGGCTAAAGTGGCGATCACCGAAGGCGAAACCGATTACCTGTTGAAAGTGGTCAACGCCCACTTCAAGAAGCAGATCAGCCGCGACGACATCCTGCACAGCTATTCCGGTGTTCGTCCGCTGTGCAACGACGAATCCGACAACCCGTCGGCCGTCACCCGCGACTACACCCTCGCGCTTTCGGGCACGGGCGAAGAAGCGCCGTTGCTGTCGGTGTTCGGCGGCAAGCTGACCACCTACCGCAAACTGGCCGAGTCGGCGCTGGCGCAACTGGCGCCTTACTTCACGCACATCAAGCCGAGCTGGACCGCCAGCGCCACCCTGCCGGGCGGCGAAGACATGACCACCCCGCAGGCGCTGAGCTCGCGCATCCGTGACCAGTTCGACTGGGTGCCGACCGAAATCGCCCGTCGTTGGGCCACCACTTACGGCAGCCGCACCTGGCGCATGCTTGAAGGCGTGCAAACCCTTAGCGACCTGGGCGAGCACATCGGCGGCGGTCTCTACACCCGCGAAGTCGATTACCTGTGCAGCGAAGAGTGGGCAACCACGGCGCACGACATTCTGTGGCGTCGCAGCAAGCTGGGCTTGTTCACCACCCCGGCCGAGCAGCAAGCGCTGGCGGAGTATCTGAGCAAGGTGGAGCAGAACCGCAGCAAGATTGAAGCGGCCTGATCGGCAATCCGCTTGAACGAAAGCCCCTGAATCTCACGATTCAGGGGCTTTTTGCTATTCGGGAAACACCATCAATCCCCTGTAGGAGCTGGCTTGCCAGCGATGAGGCCCTTGGCTTTTGCACCTATCTAAGGGACGCCATCGCCGGCAAGCCAGCTCCTACAAGGTTAGCGTGCGTCCGGCATTCGGTTTTCCGAACGCGACTCATCGGTCTATTCGGTTAACCGGACTATCTCACTCCAAAAAACGCGCCACAAATATTTAATCTCATTATAAATCAATACTTTAGCCTGTATCGACTGGTCTGGCACGAGTCATGCTCTACACTCTTGGACGAATGCTTGTTGCGCGGACCCTAAGAAGCCGACAGACATTCGAAGCACAAAAGGGCCGATGAACTGGCTCCATAAAAAAAACAATGTCGAGGAAAATTTGATGCGCATCGTTCCCCATATCCTGGGCGCAGCCATTGCTGCAGCTCTGATTACCACTCCAGTTTTCGCTGCCGAACTCACCGGCACACTGAAGAAGATCAAAGAGTCCGGCACCATCACCCTCGGGCATCGTGACGCTTCCATTCCGTTTTCCTATATCGCGGACGCTTCCGGCAAACCGGTTGGCTACTCCCACGATATTCAGCTGAAAGTCGTTGAAGCCCTGAAAAAAGACCTCGACATGCCGAATCTCCAGGTCAAATACAACCTGGTGACCTCGCAAACCCGCATCCCGCTGGTGCAGAACGGCACCGTGGACCTCGAGTGCGGTTCCACCACCAACAACGTCGAGCGTCAGCAGCAAGTTGACTTCTCCGTCGGCATTTTCGAAATCGGTACTCGCCTGCTGTCCAAGGCAGACTCCAAGTACAAGGATTTCGCTGACCTGGCCGGCAAGAACGTCGTGACCACCGCCGGCACCACGTCCGAACGCATCCTCAAGGCGATGAACGCCGACAAGCAGATGGGTATGAACGTCATCTCCGCCAAAGACCACGGCGAATCCTTCCAGATGCTGGAAACCGGCCGTGCCGTGGCTTTCATGATGGACGACGCCCTGCTGGCAGGTGAAGCAGCCAAAGCCAAGAAGGCAACTGACTGGGCCGTGACCGGCACTCCACAGTCCTACGAAATCTACGGCTGCATGGTCCGCAAGGGCGACGAGCCGTTCAAGAAGGCTGTAGACGACGCCATCGTGGCAACCTACAAGTCGGGCGAGATCAACAAGATCTACGACAAATGGTTCATGCAGCCAATCCCGCCAAAAGGTCTGAACCTGAACTTCCCGATGAGCGACGAGCTCAAGGCCCTGATCGCCAATCCGACTGATAAAGCGGCTGACGACAAGAAGTCCTGATTTTCTGACTAACCTTATCTCCTGAGAGGGCCGTCGCCCTTTCAGGAGGTGGTCACTTCCTGCTGGTATTTTTTGGAAACACTCGAACCGGTGGCTGTCGAGCCGGGAGCGTGTGCCTGATCGAAAAGGTCAGGCGGGAACGGAGCTTCCCCCAAGCGGGCACTTGCACATCGATTGAACTGAGGGGAGACCCTAATGAATTACAACTGGGACTGGGGCGTGTTCTTCAAGTCCACCGGCGTGGGCAGCGAGACCTATTTCGACTGGTACGTGTCCGGTCTGGGCTGGACCATCGGCATCGCCATCGCGGCCTGGATCATCGCCCTGACACTGGGCTCGATCCTGGGCGTCATGCGCACCGTGCCGAACCGCATCGTATCGGGCATCGCCACCTGCTACGTCGAACTTTTCCGTAACGTACCGCTGCTGGTGCAGCTGTTCATCTGGTACTTCCTGGTGCCCGATCTGCTGCCGCAAGACCTGCAGGAATGGTACAAACAGGACCTGAACCCGACCACCTCCGCGTTCCTCAGCGTGGTTGTCTGCCTGGGCCTGTTCACCACGGCTCGCGTTTGCGAACAGGTGCGCACCGGTATTCAGGCACTGCCAAAAGGCCAGGAATCCGCTGCTCGCGCCATGGGCTTCAAGCTGCCGCAGATCTACTGGAACGTGCTGCTGCCCCAGGCCTACCGGATCATCATTCCGCCGCTTACCTCGGAATTCCTGAACGTATTCAAGAACACCTCCGTCGCCTCGCTGATCGGCCTGATGGAGCTGCTCGCACAGACCAAACAGACCGCCGAGTTCTCCGCGAACCTGTTCGAAGCGTTCACCCTGGCGACCCTGATCTACTTCACCTTGAACATGAGCCTGATGCTGCTGATGCGCCTGGTCGAGAAGAAAGTGGCCGTACCGGGCCTGATCTCCGTAGGGGGTAAATGATGGAATTCGACTTCTCGGGCATCATCCCGTCCCTGCCGGGCCTGTGGAACGGCATGATCATGACCCTGCAACTGATGGCGCTGGGCGTCGTCGGCGGGATCATCCTCGGCACCATCCTCGCGCTGATGCGCCTGTCCCACAGCAAGCTGCTGTCGAACATCGCCGGCGCCTACGTTAACTACTTCCGTTCGATTCCACTGCTGCTGGTCATCACCTGGTTCTACCTGGCGGTGCCGTTCGTGCTGCGCTGGATCACCGGCGAAGACACACCGATCGGCGCATTCGCCTCGTGCATCGTGGCGTTCATGATGTTCGAAGCGGCGTACTTCTGCGAAATCGTCCGCGCTGGCGTGCAGTCGATTCCCAAAGGCCAGATGGGCGCTGCCCAGGCCCTGGGCATGTCGTATGGCCAGATGATGCGCCTGATCATCCTGCCGCAAGCGTTCCGCAAGATGACCCCGCTGCTGCTGCAACAGAGCATCATCCTGTTTCAGGACACCTCGCTGGTCTATGCCGTCGGCCTGGTGGACTTCCTCAATGCCTCGCGTGCCAGTGGCGACATCATCGGCCGCTCGAATGAGTTCCTGATCTTCGCAGGTCTCGTGTACTTCACAATCAGCTTTGCCGCCTCGCTGCTGGTCAAGCGTCTGCAAAAAAGGTTTGCCGTATGATCTCTATCAAGAATGTCAACAAGTGGTATGGCGACTTCCAGGTACTGACTGACTGCAGCACCGAGGTCAAAAAAGGCGAAGTGATCGTGGTGTGCGGGCCGTCCGGCTCCGGCAAATCCACCCTGATCAAATGCGTCAACGCCCTGGAACCGTTCCAGAAAGGCGACATCGTGGTCGACGGCACGTCCATTGCGGACCCGAAGACCAACCTGCCGAAGCTGCGTTCACGCGTGGGCATGGTGTTCCAGCATTTCGAGCTGTTCCCGCACCTGACCATCACCGAAAACCTGACCATCGCGCAGATCAAGGTGTTGGGCCGCAGCAAGGAAGAAGCCACCAAGAAAGGCCTGCAACTGCTGGAGCGCGTCGGCCTCTCGGCACACGCTCACAAGCACCCGGGCCAGCTCTCCGGTGGTCAGCAACAGCGTGTGGCGATTGCCCGTGCGCTGGCGATGGACCCGATCGTCATGCTGTTCGACGAACCGACCTCCGCGCTCGACCCTGAAATGGTCAACGAAGTGCTCGACGTGATGGTGCAACTGGCCCACGAAGGCATGACCATGATGTGCGTGACCCACGAAATGGGCTTCGCCCGTAAAGTGGCGGACCGGGTGATCTTCATGGACGCCGGCAAAATCATCGAAGACTGCAAGAAAGAGGAGTTCTTCGGCGACATCAGCCACCGCGCCGAGCGTACCCAGCACTTCCTCAACAAGATTCTGCAGCACTAAAAAACACCGCTCCCCTTGTAGGAGCTGGCTTGCCGGCGATTCAGACGACACGGTGTGTCTGACTGGTCGCCTTCGCCAGCAAGCTGGCTCCTACAGGGGGCAGTGCAAAGCTTCAGATTTGTGTTGTGGTTGACCCAAGGCATCTGTGATGAAATGCGACCCCACTCTCTATCGCGCAGCGCCGCCATCACTCGTCGTGAAACCCCGTCTGATCCGCCACTTGTTCCTGCCGCCACTGGTCATCGCCCTGATGATCGGATTGGGTTACCTCGGCTTCTGGGTCAGCGAGCACTACGGGATCCGCAGCCTCAGCGAGAACGGCCAGCGTCAGCTCGAACTGCACGCCCGCGCCGTCGAGAGCGAGATCAGCAAGTACACCTACCTGCCCAGCCTGCTGGAACTCGAAACCAGCGTTTCGAAGCTGCTGGCCGACCCGTCGCCGGAACACCGGCAAACGGTCAATGAATACCTCGAAGGCCTGAACCGGCGCAGCCGCAGTCGGGCCATCTACGTGATGGACACCACCGGTCGTGTCATGGCCACCAGCAACTGGCGCGACGTCGACAGTTATCTCGGTGAAGACCTGTCCTTTCGCGCCTATTTCCAGAACGCCGTGCGCGGCCAGCCGGGTCGCTTCTATGGCATCGGCAGCACCAACGGCGAACCCGGTTATTACCTGGCCCATGGCCTGGAAGAACACGGCAAGATCATCGGTGTCGCGGTGGTCAAAGTCCGCCTCGAAGCCATGGAAGAACGCTGGCAGCGCGCGCGCCTGGAAGCCTTCGTCAGCGACGAAAATGGCATCATCATTCTCTCCAGCGATCCGGCGCGACGGCTGAAATCAGTCGTTCCATTGAGCGACGAGACCAAGGAAAAACTCGCCCGCAGCCTTCAGTACTACTGGTTTCCACTGAACGAGCTGCAACCGCTGGCCCGGGAAAGACTGGCCGAAGGCGAGGAAAAACTGACCTTCCCGGCCAACAGTGAAGTGGAGTCCGACGAAGAGGACATCAGTTACCTCTCGCAAACCCGTCCCTTGAGCGACACTCCGTGGAATTTCACCCTGCTCACGCCGCTGCAGGATTTGCGTCGCGAAGCGATCAATCAGGGGATTCTGGTGGCCGTGGCGTTTGCCCTGGTGGCGTTCCTGCTGATCGCCTGGAACGAGCGCCGCAAGGTGATCGCCACCCGTCTCGCCGCCCGGGAAGCCTTGCAGGAAGCCAACAATCAACTGGAGCGTCGGATTACCGAACGCACCACCGACCTGCGCGCCAGCAACGAACGGCTCAAGGGCCAGATCCGCGAACGCCGTCAGGCCGAAGAGACCTTGCGCCGCGCCCAGGATGAACTGGTGCAGGCCGGAAAACTCGCGGCCATCGGCCAGATGTCCACCAGCATCGCCCACGAATTGAACCAGCCGCTGGCGGCGCTGCGCACCTTGTCCGGCAACACCGTGCGCTTTCTCGAGCGCGGGCAACTGGATGTGGCCAGCACCAACCTCAAGACCATCAACGAATTGATCGATCGCATGGGCCGGATCACCGCAAGCCTGCGCTCCTTCGCCCGGCGCGGCGACGACAAGGGCCAGGCCTGCCTCGGCAAAGCGGTGGACGCCGCGTTGCAACTGCTCGGTGGACGCGTGGAAAGTGTCCCTCTGCACTTGCATCGTGAGTTCGCCGACGTGCAGGTGCAGATTGACCAGACCCGCCTGGAGCAGATTCTGGTCAACCTGATCGGTAACGCCCTCGACGCCATGCAGTCGCAACCCCAACCGGAACTGTGGCTCGAAGGCGAAGCGTTCGACGGCAAGTATCGCCTGCGAGTACGCGACAACGGCCACGGCATCGATGCCGAAGCGCGCAAGCATCTGTTCGAACCGTTCTTCACCACTAAACCCGGCGAGCAAGGCCTGGGCCTCGGCCTGACCCTGTCCGCCAGCCTGGCCGCCGCCACCGGCGGACACCTGGGTGTCGAACACCCGGCCAGCGGTGGTACCACCTTCGTCCTCAGTTTACCGTTGGTAAGCCCCCTTCAAGCCGAGCCAATATGAACAACGACCTTAGTGTGCTGATCGTCGAAGACGACCCTCATGTGCTGCTCGGCTGCCAACAGGCGCTGACCCTGGAAGACATTCCCTGCGTCGGCGTGGGCAGCGCCGAAGAAGCGCTGGAGCGGGTCGGCGACAACTTTGCCGGCATCGTCATCAGCGACATTCGCCTGCCGGGCATCGATGGCCTGGAATTGCTGACCCGGCTCAAGGCCCGTGATCGCAGCCTGCCGGTGGTGCTGATCACCGGCCACGGCGACATTTCCATGGCCGTCGGCGCGATGCAGAAAGGCGCCTACGACTTCATGGAGAAACCTTTCTCCCCCGAACGGCTGGTGGATGTCGCCCGTCGTGCGCTGGAGCAACGCAGCCTCGCCCGGGAAGTCTCTTCGCTGCGCCGGCAATTGGCGGAACGGGATTCCCTGGAAGGCCGGATCATCGGTCGTTCGCCAGCCATGCAGAACCTGCGGGAATTGATCGCCAACGTCGCCGATACCTCGGCCAACGTGCTGATCGAAGGCGAAACCGGCACCGGTAAAGAACTGGTCGCGCGCTGCCTGCACGACTTCAGTCGGCGTCACACCAAACAGTTCGTCGCCCTGAACTGCGGTGGTCTGCCGGAGAACCTGTTCGAAAGTGAAATCTTCGGCCACGAAGCCAACGCCTTCACCGGCGCCGGCAAGCGGCGGATCGGCAAGATCGAACACGCCGACGGCGGCACGCTGTTCCTCGACGAAGTGGAAAGCATGCCGCTGCCGTTGCAGATCAAACTGCTGCGGGTGTTGCAGGAACGCACTCTGGAACGCCTCGGCTCAAACCAGAGCGTGGCGGTGGATTGCCGGGTGATCGCGGCGACCAAGTCCGATCTCGACGAGTCGAGCAAGGCCGGCGAATTCCGCAGCGACTTGTATTACCGGTTGAACGTGGTGACCCTGGAACTGCCGCCGCTGCGCGAGCGCCGCGAAGACATCCTGCAACTGTTCGAGCACTTCCTGCAGCAATCGTCCTTGCGTTTTGACCGTGCCGTGCCGGAGCTGGACAACCAGACCGTGTCGAACCTGATGAGCCACGACTGGCCGGGCAACGTCCGTGAACTGCGCAACGTTGCCGAGCGGTATGCCCTCGGTCTGCCGGCCTTCAAGAAGTCGGGCGCCAGCGGCAGCAATCAGGGCCTGGCCTTCGCCGAAGCGGTGGAAGCCTTCGAGCGCAACCTGCTCGGCGACGCCTTGCAACGCAGCGGCGGCAACCTGACCCAGGCCAGCCTGGAACTGGGCATGGCCAAAACCACGCTGTTCGACAAAGTGAAGAAGTACGGGTTGAGCCACTGATGGACCTGATGCTCAAGGCAACCCTGGGTGCGGCGGTGGTGTTGATCCTCGCTGCGCTGGCCAAGACCAGAAACTATTACATCGCCGGCCTGGTGCCGCTGTTTCCGACCTTTGCGCTGATTGCGCACTACATCGTCGGCAAGGGTCGCTCGCTGGACAACTTGAAGACCACGATTGTGTTTGGCATGTGGTCGATCATTCCGTACTTCATCTATCTGGCGACGTTGTACGTGATGGTCGACCGGATGCGGCTGGAGGCTTCGCTCGCCGTGGCGGCGGTGGCGTGGTTGATCGCGGCGACGATCCTCGTCAGCGTCTGGGTTCGCTTCCAGACCTAAACACCCCAATCCTGTAGGAGCGAGGCTTGCCCGCGAAGAACGATAACGCGGTGCATCAGTTGTTCCGCTGCGGACCATTCGCGGGCAAGCCTCGCTCCTACAGGATTGGGGTGTTTCGAGACTGGAGGCTGGCCCGCCCCTTGCATTTACCCCCAAAAGCCCCCTCGGCCGGCCTTCATGATGGATGGAGCCGGTGTCTGGGAGGGTCTGCCAAGGGTGAATTGCGACCTTGAACATTTTAGATCTCGACCACAGCCTGACAGCCCAGGCCCCCATCGCACGGTTGCTCGACAGCGGCCGCGCGAAACGCCTGGACTTGCTCGACCTCGGCCCGAAATTGCGGCTCTGGTCCAGCGAACGCACCTGGCGCCGCTTCGCCGAACGCCTGCAACAACGTCCGCGCCACAGCGGCCCGCAACCGGAAATCTTCTTCGTCGGCTCCGGCGATTACCACCACTTGACCCCGGCCTTTCTCACTGACTTGCCGGTGCCGGTGAGCCTGATCCACTTCGACAATCACCCCGACTGGGTCCACTTCGCCCCGCGTCGACACTGCGGTTCGTGGGTCAACCAGGCGCTGAAACTGCCGAACGTCCAGCGCATCGTCACCCTCGGCCCGTGCAGCGATGACCTGCAAAATCCACAGCTCAAGGGCGGCAACCTCAGTGCCCTGAAACGCGGGGTCTTGCAGCTGTTTCCGTGGCAGCATCCGCCCTCGAAAGTCTGGGGCCGGGTCGGCGATGGCGCCGGGCATCAGCAACTGGAAAACCAGCTGCACTGGCGCAACCTCGCCGAGCTGGATTGGCCGGTGTTTCTCGATCAGTTGATCACCAGCCTGCCCACCGAGGCGGTGTGGATCACCATCGACAAAGACGTCTTGGCCTGCGAAGACGCGGCGACCAACTGGGATCAGGGCGGCATGCGCCTGAGCCATCTGCTGCAAGCGATACGCGTGCTGGCCGCGAACAAGCGGATCCTCGGCATCGACATCTGCGGCGAATACGCCCGCCCCGCCTTCAGCAACGCCTTCAAACGCTGGGAAGCCAAGGCCGACCAGCCGCCGGCGGAGCGCTGGAGCGCAGACGATCTGCTGCGTAACTCGACCACCAATCAGGCACTGATCGAGCTGTTCGAGGAGCTCTTCCCATGACCCTTACCGTGATTGTGCTGGTGGCGTTTTCCATCGTGCTGGACGTCATTGGCCAGCTCTGTTTCAAGCTCGGACTCGACCGCTTGCCGGAACTTGAAGGCGGTTTTCGCCTGAATGCGTTCTGGGGCCAGGTGTTCAACGCGCCGCTGCTGTGGTGCGGGATCGGCGCCTACGTGATCGAGTTTTTTGTCTGGCTCGAAGCCCTCTCCCGCGCGCCACTGAGCCTGCTGTTTCCGGCGGCGGCGCTGGCGTATTGCGGCGTGGTGCTGGCCGGCAAACTGATCCTCGGTGAAACCGTGAGTCGTCGGCGCTGGCTCGGCACTTTAGTGATTACGGCGGGCGTGATGCTCGTGTGTGTCGCCCATGCATGAGGCTCAATCGATGATCAGAGGCAAGACCGACTGGCTGCATGAGCGCTTGGGCACCATCGTGCTGTGGGCGCTGTTGATCGCTTTTGAAAGTGCCGGGCAGATCGCCACGAAGGTGGGCGGTGATCAACTGGGGCAGATGGATTTCAACCTGAAGTGGCTGATGGCCGTAGCGGTGAATCCTGGGGTGTGGCTGGCGATCGCCTGTTACATCGGGGCGTTTTTCGTGTGGATGCTGATATTGCGACGCAGCAGCCTGTCGCTGGCGTTTCCACTGAGTTCGCTGGTGTTTGTCGGGGTTTTGCTTGGGTCTTGGCTGGGGTTGGGCGAGCAGATCAGCGTGCTGCACTGGGTGGGGGTGGCGGTGATCATGGGGGGGATTGCGTTGCTGGCTGAAGGTGAAGAAACCTAGATTTCAGTGATCTCAAGGGCCCCATCGCGAGCAGGCTCGCTCCCACATTGGACTGCATTCCACCCTGTGGGAGCGAGCCTGCTCGCGATGGCGTCAGACCAGCCAATGAACCTTTCTATTCAAACTTGTAAGCCACCGCCGCCTGCACTCCACCCTGATGGGTATCCCCGACCGCTTTGACAATGCTGCTATCCGCCGCCGACCCCGTCAGGTGAATCCAGCTCGCGCTCGTCAGCAGTGACCATTGCGGCGCCAGGGGAAATTCGAAGCTCTGGGTCAGCGCCACGTTCTGCAAGCCACCACCGGCGTTGTACGGGCGGATCCCCGAGGCTTGAGACTCGTCGGCACTGACGCCGAAGAACGTCTGGTTCTGCCGGGCATCGGCAAAATGCGCGGTCAGGTT
>NZ_JACNDU010000016.1:0-127323 GCF_017351735.1 Pseudomonas sp. FW300-N2A2
AACCTGTAGGAGCCGGCTTGCTGGCGATGGCGATTTCACGGACGCCATCGCCAGCAAGCCGGCTCCTACAAATCGCGAGGGTGTTGGAGATTTAGGGTTCACGCAAACCCTGTAGGAGCCCGGCTTGCCGGCGATGGCGATTTCACGGACGCCATCGCCAGCAAGCCCGGCTCCTACGGATCGCGGGATGTCAGGGATGGCGGGTTCACCCAAAACCTGTAGGAGCCGGCTTGCCGGCGATGGCGATTTCACGGATGCCATCGCCGGCAAGCCTGGCTCCTACAAATCGCGAGGGTGTTGGAGATTGAGGGTTCACGCAAAACCTGTAGGAGTCCGGCTTGCCGGCGATGGCGATTTCATGGGCGCCTTCGCCGGCAAGCCTGGCTTCTACGGATTCGGGGGTGTTGGGGATTGTAGGTTCACGCCACACCTGTAGGAGCCCGGCTTGCCGGCGATGGTGATTTCACGGACGCCTTCGCCGGCAAGCCTGGCTCCTACGGGTTGGGGTGCATACCCATCGATTTTTCCTGATCGAAAACCTGCAATTCATCGGCGATCCGGTCGAACAGCGCCCGGTCGGATGTATCGGACAGGTAGATCGTGGGGGTGGGTTCGGTCATGTTGGCCTCCGGAAAGTCCCGCGACTTTACGTCAGCCGCAAACCCTGTGGTGAGGAAGCAGATCCAATCTCTGAGTAGGGGGATGTGCAGAGGCTTGAACTCAATCTACACTTAAGAACCGTTCTCTGTTGCGGTTAAATTCCAATACCTTTTCTTTGAGGGAGGCAAGCTCCTGGTGGATGCCCTTGTGCTGCTTTTTAACGGCCTGACCGAGTGGGTGATCGAGCCCGTCACTCGCCAGTTCCTGGGCCTTTTCGATCTGAACGGGCGCATGGGTGTACTGTTTCTGTTCTCGTCTTACAGCATCGCTTACGCCCTGTTCCGGTTCAGGAAACATCGAGGTCTCACCGACGCGCAGTCGTTCGGGCAGTTCATCGGCGGGCGTCGGGTGTATTTCCATCGTTCGGCGTTGCTCGATTACCGCTACTACTTCGTGCGGGCGATTCTGAAAGTGGCGTTAGTGTTGCCGATTGTCGGTCTGGTGGACCCGCTTGTCCTGCGCTCCGGAGACTACATCGCCTTTTTCACCAACCTCTGGGGCGCGCGGGTGCAAGTGGAGCAGAATCTTTCACTGTCCTTGCTCTACGGGCTGGGCGTTTTCCTGGTGAAAGACTTCATGGCCTACTGGGCGCACCGCGCCTTTCATTCCCGATGGCTGTGGGCATTCCACAAGGTCCATCATTCGGCGCCGGTGCTGGTTCCAGCGACCGCCAGCCGGGTTCATTTCGTGGAAAAGATTGTCGAAAAGCTCTCGACGATCATCGGCATCGGCGCCTATGCCGGCGTCTTCTGGTACGCCTGCGGCGGCGAGATCAGCCGCTATACTTTGTTCGGCGTGACCTGGCTGGTGTTCATCCTCAACGGGCTGGTGGGAAACCTGCGTCACAGTCATGTCTGGCTGTCGTTCGGCCCGGTGTTCGAACATGTGCTGAACAGCCCGGCCCAGCACCAGATTCATCACAGCGACGCACCGCACCATTTCAACAAGAACTTCAGCATCAACCTGTCATTGTGGGACTGGATGTTTGGCACGCTCTACGTCACCACGTCGAAACCCGAAGCCCTGCGGTTCGGCACCGGTGATCAGGATTCTGAGCGTTACCTGACGGTTTACAGCCTGATCGTCACGCCGTTTGTGGACATTGCCCGCAAGATCCGTTCGACCAAACGACCTGATCGTTCGCGGGCGCCCTTGCGAACAATCCAGAATGCGTTAGCAGAAGTGGAGGTGAGACATGACAACTGATTCCGCGGAAAAAGAGTCTGTCAAAGAAGCCGTCAAACACTATGTCGAGGGTATGGTCTTCGCTGACGAAGCCTCGTTGCGAAAAGCATTTCATCCGTCTTGTCGCATCATCGGTCACTTCCAAAAAGCGCTTGAATGGCTGTCCCTTGATGAGTTTGTCGACGCGATCAAAACCGAAGGCCCGGCGGCAAAAGAGGTGAAGCCTTTTTGGGAAGTGATTGACCTGGACATAACAGGCGACGCCGCCGCCGTAAAAATCATCGATGATTATGCGGGGATGAGGTTTACCGATTACCTGTCGTTACTGAAGATCGATGATCGCTGGGTCATCATCAACAAGCGGTACTACTACCCTGAGACGTGAACCGCACGGAGACCATTGAGATGGATGTTCAGGTACATCGCGCCGACGCAACGCACATCGATCAAGTCGCCAGCCTCTTCGATGCCTATCGGGGGTTCTATGGCCAGCCCTCGAACCTGAATCAGTCCCGCCACTTTATCGCCGAGCGCATTGCCCGGGATGAATCCGTGATCTTCTTCGCCCGGGACGCCGACGGCGGAGCACTGGGTTTCGTCCAGTTGTTCCCGACTTTTTCGTCTATCGACGCGCATCGCACCTGGCTGCTCGGCGACCTGTTCACCGCGCCTGCCGCCCGAGGACGCGGGGTCGCAACGCGGCTGATGAACACCGCGCGCGACTTCGCGGTGTTGAGCGGCGCCAAAGGCCTGGTGCTGGAAACCGCCACGGACAATCACGGTGCGCAGCGGTTGTATGAAGCCTTGGGCTATGTGCGCGATACGGGTTACTACACGTATTGCCTGGATTTGAAGCAGGGCTGATCGATCACCGCGCCGGCAGGTTCCAGCGCTCGCGAACGTGCTCGTATTGCGCCTCGGGCATTTGCACCAGCAGGGGAGACTGCTGCGGATCGAGCCAGTCGAACAATCGGCTGATGTCCGCCTGATCCATGGCTGTGCAACCCGCCGTCGGCGATGTCGGGCTACGCCAGATGTGGAAAAAGATGCACGAGCCCGAGGCGGGGGACGCGGGTGTGTTGTGCTCGATGACAATGCCTTTTCGATAGCCTTCTTCGCTGCGCATGCGTTCTGAGCTGTTCCAGTCCTTGGGCATCGCGGCGCCGTCGACCAGGGTGTTGTAGTGTCCGGAATGGCTGTCGTCCACGCATTCGGTGGTCGCTGTCAGGGCGAGGTAGGGCAGTTTCGTGTCGGCGCTGGTCTCGTAACCGAACGCTGTTCCCAGCGTGAAAATCCCGGCCGGGGCTTTTCCATCGCCTTCGTGTTTGACGGGTTCTGCGCCTGGCCCAACGTTGTCCAACCCTTTGCCCCAGGCCATGCCGTTTTTGCCGACCACCACCGCAAACGCCTCGCCATATTTGCGGAAGGTGTTCCCGTCGCGTTCATAGCGCTGGGCGCTGCCTTGCAGGTCATCCCAGTTTTTTGTGGTGACCACAATCAGTTGATGGCTGGCGTCGAGTGCGGCATTGGCGTCGAGCGGCGTGATGGGGAAATCCATCACGTTGTTCGGTGCCTGTGCGCTGCCATAAGTGAAGTGCCACCATTCTTTCGAGTACCCGGAGAAACCCTCTTTTGCCATGGCGCTGCCGAGCCGCTGGCGATTGTCCTGCGCGGTCGCATTGATCGTCGGGTTGGCGGTATGCGCCCGCTCATCGAAGCAATCGAAGCCGGTGCCCATGTCGAGTGCGCCGTCATGCCAGCGCTGATCGTAGGGGGCGGTGCAATCGACCTGCGTGGCCGAGGGCGTCCAGGCGCTGGCGGGCAACGCCTTGGGCCCGGTGAGTGTCAGGTCCACGGTCGAGCCTCTGGAGTGATTCGACACCCGCGCCACATACCCCAGACGCCAGAAGTCCTGCTTGTCCACGCGCGGGTAGAACTCGGCCTTGCGAGGGTCGCCCGGTTCGGTGGCAAAGCGGCCCATATCGGCCACCGCCCGATTCGGTCGATAACAATCAAACACCTTCAAACCGTAGCCTTGCGCACGCAACGACGCTTGTACCCGGGCGAGCGCCCTGGCAGCGTCCAGCGTCAACAGGCATTCGGCGGCGGCATAACCGTCGAGTGGGTGACCGGTGAAGTTGTGGGGGCTGGCGTAGCGAATGTCTTGCTCGATGCTCGGATCAATCGCGCGCAGATAGACCATGTGCCCCGGCCGCGGCTCGGCACTGGACATGCCCGCCAGGACGCTGCCCAGCAACAGCAGCGATTGCAGCCAGGGGCGGGCGATGGTGCGAAGAGGGCGCATGCGATGTCTCCAGGATGCCGGGTACGCAATGAACGGGGGAAAGGTAGCAGACTGAGGTGAGGGGGACTAACCTCAGTCTGCATTTCCGGATCACGACGTTAACCTCGTACAGATCATGCGGAGCATAAATCCAAGATGCAGGATCATCGCCCAAATCCGACGCTTAATCTGGAGTATTGTGCCGATCGCCCGATATTCATGGACTTCTTGCAACAGGCACAGCGCTCGCCTGACGCCATTGCGGTCGTCTCTCACGACGCGACGTGCAGTTATCGTCAGCTTGAACAGATAAGCCATGGCATTGCGTCCTTCCTGAAGGTCAATGGCGCGACCGAATCCGACCGGGTGGTTATTGTTTCCAATCGCTGTGCGGGGTTGGTCTATGCAATGCTCGGCGCCTTGCGTGCCGGGTCGACGTTCACCGTTGCCGACGTTGCGTATCCACCTGCGCGCATCGGGCAAATCATCCGAATGCTAAAGCCTTCCTTTGTCCTGCTTTGCGGTGGGGCCACCGTCGATCTCGATTCCGAACACCTGGAGGCCGGGCGTCCGGCTCCACGGATCGTCAGCATTGCGGAAAACCCCGCCGATTCATTGCGTGAGTTCGCCTTTCACCAACATGCCTTGCCGCAAGTCGACCCTGCGCAGCCGGCCTATATCACCTTCACTTCGGGCAGCACTGGCGAACCGAAGGGCATCGTGGCCACTCATGCGCCGTTGGTGCATTTCATTGAGTGGCATACCCAGCGCCATTCCTTGTCAAAAGACGATTGCTTTTCGCTGCTGTCCGGGCTGGGGCATGACCCTGTGTACCGGGATGTATTTACCCCGCTGTCGATTGGCGCAAAAGTTATCGTTCCCGCACAGTCGACCGTCATAGACCCTGTGGCATTGGCGGCGTGGATACAAAAAAATGCCATTTCGATTATTCATCTGACGCCGCCGTTGGGAAGGCTGATAGGAACCGGCGCAACACTTCAGGGTGCAAGATTCAACGCGCTTCGATACTTGTTCTGGGGTGGCGATGCATTAGGCATTTCGCTGTTCGAGCAAATGTGCGTGATCGCCCCCAATGCCGTCAGTGTCAATTTTTACGGTACGACGGAAACGCCTCAGGCAATGGCGTACCACCACGTCGACCCTGAAGCCGACAATTCCAGGATTCCACTGGGTAGAGGCATTAAAAACGCGCAATTGCTGGTCGTGAATGACACCCGTCAATTGGTGCATGAAGGTGAGGTCGGAGAAATCCTGATACGCAGCCCTTACTTGGCGCAGGGTTACTGGGAGGACATCGCGCAAACCCGGGAAAAGTTTGTGGTGAATCCGTTTACCAATGTCGAGAACGACATTTGTTATAGAACCGGCGACCTTGGGACTTATCTTTCAGATGGCAGAGTCAGCTTTCTGGGGCGGGGCGATAGTCAGGTCAAGATTCGCGGACATCGCATTGAGCTGGCTGAAATCGAAGGCGCACTTTCGAAACATCCGCTGATCAAGCAGTGCGTTGTGCTTGCCGTCAATGACAACGCGCAGGTCAGGCTGGTGGCCTATTGCGTTTCAATCAACGCTGTTTCAACGGGTGAACTGCGTGAGCACCTCAACACTCGGCTCCCGGAATACATGGTGCCGGCGTTGTTCGTCTTTCTGGATGCGATTCCACTGACGCCGAACGGAAAGATCGATAGGCGGGCGCTGCCGCGGATAGCCGCCAACACAGAGGCGGCGTCCAACCATTCCGATCGGGATCTATCGCCGCTTGCGTTAAAACTGACGCAGGCTTGGGCCGAAATACTCCAGGTCCCGCGCATCGACGCAAACCTGACGTTTGTCGAACTGGGTGGGGATTCGCTGTCGTTCGTTCAGGCCTCAATGGTGCTTGAAGAATTGATCGGCCATCTGCCCGATCAATGGGAAATGACACCGGTACATGAACTGTGTGGGCTGGCCGGTAAAACCAGCAGTTCAAAGTTGTCCATCAGGGCAATGGAAGTCCCTGTCCTTTTACGTGTTATCTCGATAATCCTGATTGTCATTGGGCATCTTCATCTGTTCTCGACCTGGTCAGTGGTCGGGGAGACGACGGTATTGTTTCTGATCTCGGGTATCAGTCTGGCGAGGTTCCAGTTTCAAGCCATCAATGAACGCGGCAATGTGCGTACGCTGGTCAGGTCAGTGGTCTTTATTGCGGTGCCGACCATCCTTTACACACTTTTGAATCAGATACTGTTCGACCAGGTTCATTGGCAAACGATGTTGCTGATCTCCAACTGGTTTCCACCGACGATGATGGGCGGCTTTGCCTACTGGTATGTTGAAGTGCTCCTGCAGATGATTGTCATCATCGGGTTTGTTCTGTCGTTCGAGCGCGTCAGGAACATCATTGTTGCGAACCCGTTTCGCTGCCTTGTTCTGGCGGCATGTGCATTGGCCGTGGCCGACATTGTGATCAGTGCGTTTCTGTTTGACGCGTCACCGCTCTATAACCGCGTGCCACAGCATTATCTTGCAGTCATGGTGCTTGGAATGGCCGTTCACTACGCTCATTCAAGTGCCCAGAAGTGGATCGTCAGTGCGGTTGCTGTGGTTGTGATGGGTGGGGAGGATCTTCTGGCAATCTTCGGGACGGGGGCGCAGGAAGTTGCGAAGGATTATGTTGATATCGCCATCCCTGCAGTTCTCTCTCTGATTTGGGTCAAGTCAATTCCGGTGCCAGGTCTCATCGCCCGGGGGCTTGCGCTAGTTGCATCGTCAACGCTGTTTATTTATCTGACGCATTTTCAATTTCAGTCCCTGGCTCGGCATATTGTTGACCTGCCTGGGGTCGCGGTGGTCTTTGCCGTCGTAGGTGGCATCGGGGTCGCGTATGGGTGGAACAAAGTTGTTCGATTCGTTTTGGTGCGCTGGAGTGGCGCAGGCAAGAAGAGCGGTTCGGATACGGTTGAGCGTGTGGCTTGATGGTGAGCTTTGTCTAATGGATGGGGGGCGAAGCGGCCTACCGGCGTCTGCACACGTTCCCCCTGTAGGAGCCGGCTTGCTGCGGGTGGCGTTCCGACGATGGCGTCCTTTCAGGCGACAGATGTGTCGATTGACCCACCGCTATCGTCGGAACGCCGCCCGCAGCAAGCCGGCTCCTACAGTTGATTGGTGTCATGTCTAAGTAGCCTGCCCGCTTGAGCCTCGCTGTGGCTCGGCATGCCCTCGAGGGGCGCTCAGATCAAAAGCTGAAGGCGAGCTAACGCTCGACCTGATGAGTGGTGGAAATCAAAAGCATACGCGAATCCCTGTAGGAGCCGGCTTGCCGGCGAAAAGCGTCTGGACGACGCGTTCATTCAGACACCCCGCGTTATCGTTGACGTCCATCGCCGGCAAGCCGGCTCCTACAAGGGATTGGTGTCATGTCTAAATAGCCTGTCCGCTTGAGCCTCGCTGTGGCTCGGCATGCCCTCGAGGGGGCGCTCAGATCAAAAGCTGAAGGCGAGCTAACGCTCTACCTGATGAGTGGTGAAAATCAAAAGCACACGCGAATCCCTGTAGGAGCCGGCTTGCTGGCGATAGCGTCCGTTCAGCCAATACATGCGTTGACTGACACATCGCCATCGCCAGCAAGCCGGCTCCTACAGTTGATTGGTGTAGCCAGTCCGTTTTAGGTGCCGCCCCGGCCATGGATCGGTGCGCAGCTCAAGGTCGATATCACCAGCGCTTTTAAGTTGCATCAACCCTCACGCTTAGTGAAGGGGTGGCAAAAAAAACACGGGTTACGCTGGTCGTTGCAGCGGGAACTTCAGGCTGCCGGGCAGGTCAGTTGGAGCCCTGTATCGAGTGCTGTGGTCGGTTGTACGATCGTGCCACGAGAGATCAATCGAGTTCGCCCACTGATGCCAACCAAACGTTTTCTGACAGGTTTCATCCTGGCGTTATGCGCCAGCGCGTCGCTTTATTCGGTGGCTGCTGAGCGAAGAGCGACAGCGCAAAGCAACAGCGCATCAACCACCTTGATCGAAACGGCTTCGCGGCAGTATGAAAATGGCCAGTTGGACCAGGCTGCTGCCACGCTGGAGCGAGCCCTGCATATCCAGCCGAACAATCCCGCGACGCTGCATTACCTCGGTGTGTTGCGTCTTCAGCAGGGGCAGTACCAGCAGGCTGAAAACTTGGCGATGCGCTCTAACATTCGGGTGGGTCGTAACGTCGAGTTACGTAACCGCAACTTGCAATTGATACAGGCTGCGCAGCAGGCCCAGGCTTCCGGTATCCCACCCAGTGCCAACGCAGACAGGGGCGCCGTACTGAACAAGCCGGAAGTGGAAACCCAAAGGCGCAGCGAAGAAGAAATCAGCATTGCTGAACAACCCGCTCAGAATGCTGGGCGCGACGCTGGCAGCTTCGCTCGCGCAGAGGCAGTTCCGGTATTGGGCAGGCCGGGACCCGAAGGAAACATGCAAATGGCTTCCACCGAGCCTGCGGGTACAAACGATGCGGTCGAGATTCCCCGCGGCCATTGGCCGCCGCCGGGCAAATGCCGAATCTGGTTCCCGGATCGCCCGCCGGGGCATCAGCCCGCACCCGGTAAATGCAAGAAGCTGCGACATCGGGTTCCGCCAGGGGCCTATTTGGTCCGCGGTTGAGCTTCTGGGCGTCTGTATATGGACTCATCAGGTTGAGGACAGGCGGGTGAGCCATTCACTCCATTTGCCATCACCGC
This sequence comes from Pseudomonas sp. FW300-N2A2, assembly GCF_017351735.1. Lineage (NCBI taxonomy): Bacteria > Pseudomonadati > Pseudomonadota > Gammaproteobacteria > Pseudomonadales > Pseudomonadaceae > Pseudomonas > Pseudomonas sp. FW300-N2A2. The sequence goes on from NZ_JACNDU010000016.1 coordinate 8,856, forward strand.
TGAAGGGCCAAAACCCTCAATCGCGAATCGCTGAATCCTGGTCGATGGCACGTTGAAAACGCTGCTGCGAACAAACTGAAAATCTGCCTTTCCAGCGCTTGACCTTAAAGTTCAGTTTAACGTTAAGGTGATTTCAAGCTGGCCTCAGAAGCCGGCCCTGGCCGACGCCATCAAGCAGATGCAATCACCTGGAGAGAGACAGATTGAAACTCGCAAGCGCCGTTTTAACAGGATTGCTGTTCAACACGTTCGCCAACCATGCGTTGGCGGGAATGCCTGAAATGCCCAGCCCGACCGACACAGCCATGATCGATATCGCCGGTCACCAGGTGCCCGTCGTCAAGGGCGGTTTGTACGATCGCTTTCGCTCCAACCCTCCTTTGTCGGTGATTGCAGCAGAAGTACCGGGCGTTGATTTGAGCTGGTTCAAAGGGTTGGAGAAGAACAAGGTCGACATAGGCTTTGAATCGTTCTCGCCAAACTTTTACTACCAGAACAGTCGCGTAACGGCTGTTTATACGGCAGATCTGGACAAGCTCCGGGCACTGATGCCACCCGAAGTTCTGGCAACCGCCCAGCCTCTGCAAATCTGGCCTGGTCGAGGTCTGATTGCGTTTACCGCGTACACCTATGAGCACTGCGATAACGACGCCTATAACGAAGTCGCGGTGTCGATCATCACCAACAAACCGGGCAAAGCCAATCTGGGGCCGTTCACGCTGGTTGGCCAGTCGATGTCTGGAGACTTCTGGGGTTATGTACTCAAGTTGCCGGTCAATACAGAGCTTGCGAGGGTTCGTGGTGTCGTCGGTTACAACCTGCCGAAATGGCTGACGGGGATTGACCGCAAAGAAGATGCCCAATCGGTGGTCTATGACATTACCGATAGCGAGACCGGCAAAGTGGACGTGTCCTTCAAAGCGCAGAAGCTCGACGACCTGTCCAGTGACGTCGATATCGTCACCAGCAGTTTCACCAATCTCGATCACCAGGGCCGGTTAGCCTATGGATATGCTGTTTCCCGCCAGCTCAGCCATGGCTCCAGCAGAAACGAGGATTCGGCAACTCTCACGCTGGGCGACGGCAGCCTGTCGAACTACATCCGCTCCTTGAAGCTGGGGAAAATGATGAAGTACGAATACGTGCCGGCGTTCCAAAGTGCGCTCTACGCGCCGAAGCCGTTAGCGGTACTGGCGGACACGCACTAACTAAACCCGCCGGCAAAAATCTGTCAGGCCTCAAAAGCCTGACAGGTGACGCCTTACTTGGACGATGCGGTATCACGGCCGCGCGGTGCTGCCGCCACACCTTCCTCGCGCAGGCGATGCAATAACAACTGCGTGTTGTCCACGCAACCCATGCCTTCCGGCTTGCTTTCAATGCCCTCGATAACCAGAAGAAGTTGCGCTTTATTCTGGGCCAGCCGTTGCTGCAGGACTTCGATTTCCTCAACCTTGCGTTTGAGCCCGCTGAGCAACTCTTCATGCTGCCAACCGTTCGCATTCATCGGCAGCAATTGTCGGATTTCTTCCAATGAAAAACCCGCCGCCTGAGCGCCCGTGATGATCTCCAGAACCCACTCCGTGTCCGGTGCGTAGTCCCGATACCCATTGGCTTTGCGCACGACAGATTTAATCAGGCCGCTCGCTTCGTAGAAACGAATACGTGAAGGCGCCAATCCGCTGATTTTCGCCAGTTCGCCTATTCTCATATTCCCCCCAGAAAACCATTGACCTTAAAGTTGACTTTAAACCTAAAGTGATTTGGTGGCCAAGCGGCGCGGATGTCATGCGTTGCTCAAACGCCATGGAATGCAGGGATAGGCGAAAGCCGGACCAGGACCCGTCTCAGAACCGCCTATGGGGTGGGCTGCACTTGTTCAACAAGGGGCACGATCAGTACACGATTCTGGTCATGGCCTCCATTTCATTCGGGAGATGCGAACATGGGTTATGTCACTACGCAGGACGGTGTTGAGATCTTTTATAAAGACTGGGGACCACGCGATGCCCCAGTGGTCTTTTTCCATCACGGATGGCCGCTCAGCGCGGACGACTGGGATGCGCAAATGCTTTTTTTCCTGGCGAACGGCTACCGGGTGGTTGCACACGACCGACGCGGTCATGGGCGATCCAGCCAGGTCTGGGACGGGCACGACATGGATCACTATGCTGATGACGTCGCGGCCGTAGTCGACCATCTTGGCGTGCAGGGCGCAGCCCATGTGGGGCACTCCACCGGCGGTGGTGAAGTCATTCATTACATTGCTCGCCACGGCGAAGACCGAGTGTCCAAGGCCGCCATCATCAGCGCCGTGCCTCCGCTGATGGTGCAGACCCCGGCTAATCCAGGTGGCTTGCCGAAGTCGGTTTTCGATGACTTGCAGGCCCAGCTCAAAGCCAACCGTGCACAGTTCTACCACGACGTTCCAGCGGGACCTTTCTACGGTTACAACCGCCCGGGCGCCAAACCGTCTGAGGGCATCATCCTGAACTGGTGGCGCCAAGGCATGATGGGCTGTGCAAAGGCACATTACGACGGGATCGTAGCCTTTTCCCAGACCGACTTTACCGACGATCTGAAGAGCATCAAGATCCCCGTGCTGGTGATGCATGGTGATGATGATCAGATCGTGCCTTATGAAAACTCCGGGCTCTTGTCAGCCAGACTCTTGCAGAACAGCACGCTGAAAACCTACTCGGGCTACCCACACGGAATGCCTACAACGAACGCCGATACGATCAACGCCGATTTGCTCGCTTTCCTGCGAGGTTAGGCAATCGGGGGGAGGGCGGGTGAAAATCCTGCCCTTATGGCTAGCGCTGAAAGCAACTGGCGCGAAGAAGCGAACCACAAGGCAAACCAATAGGAAATGTCGCTCAGGTTAACTAAAGCCCCGCCAGTCGGGGCCAAAGTTCAACAGACGGACGATCTCGCGCTGGCTCATGTCGTGCAGTTGGCCGATCTGGATCGTGACGCGCTCTTCAACGCTGAGGTCGTGATAAAACATGGCAACACCCAACCGAAGCGGTCAGGTGTTGCACTCAGTTTTTGCCGCTGCCAACCAATTAAAATCACCGGCCCAGCGCCGGCGTTATCGTCACGCAGCGTACAGCTAGCCCGTCAGGCTCATTGGCCTGGCCGCTATTCACTGCGCAGAGCCGCCACCGGATGCAGGCGGGCCGCCCGCAGTGCCGGAGCCATGCCGGCGAGAATGCCGAGCACCGCCGCCAGCAGCAGCGCCAGCAGCAGAAACAGCGGCTGCAGCGCCAAGGGCAGGCTCGGCATGGCCAGATGCAGTAGTCCGAGCAGGAGGCCCATCAACAGCAGACCAAGCAGACCACCGGCCAGGGACAGCAGTGTCGCTTCGGCGAGAAACAGCCCGAGCACCTGCCGCGGACTGGCACCAATCGCCCGCAACAGGCCGATTTCCGCCGTGCGCTCGCCCACAGTGGTCGTCATGATGGTGAGAATGCCGACGGCGCCGACCAACAGGGAAATGCCCCCCAAGGCACCGATGGCCAGGCTCAGGGTGCCGAGAACGCGGTTGAAGCTGCGCAGCATGTCGTCCTGGGTGCTCAGACTGAAGTCTTCCACGCCGTGTCGTTCGCCGAGCACCTGGCGAATCTGCCGACTCAACGCCCGCGAAGTGGTGCCGGCGCCGAACACCACATGGACTTTGACCACCCCGGTGCGGTTGAACAGGCTTTCGGCCCAATCCACCGGGATGTAGGCGATATCGTCGAGGTTGAAACCGAGCAATTGGCCCTTTTCCGCCATCACGCCTATCACCCGGAAACGCACGCCCCCGACGCGGATCAGCTCGCCCAGCGGATTGCGTTCACCGAACAGCTCGACACGCAACTGATGGCCGAGCACCACATAGGGAGGCGAACGACCGTCACGGGCCACGGGCAGGAACTCGCCCAGGCTCAGTTGCATGCGCCAGGCCTGCGCCAGCTGATGGCCGCCACCGAGAATGTCGCTGCGCCGGCTCAGTTGACCGAACTGGATATCCCCGCTGCCCTGAATGATCGGCACCGCCGCCTCGACATGCGGCAAGCGCCGCAGGGCGTCGGTATCACTGATAGTCAGTGGCCGTACGCTGCCGAGCAGACCGCCGAGGCCGCTGGTCTGGGTCTTGCCCGGGCGCACGGTGATGATCCGCGTACCAAACTGCGAGAAGTTCTCCAGCACATAGCCGCGCACGCCTTCGCCTATGGCCGTGAGCAGCGCCACGGCAGCTATCCCGATCGCTACCCCGAGCAGGGTCAGCAGGCTGCGCAAGGGGCGACAGGTCAGCGCCGAGCTGGTCAGCCGGAAACCATCTTGCCAGCGCATCAGTGCGCTCCCGGCGGGCGTAGCGCCGCCACCGGCTCCAGCGCCGAGGCCCGAGCGGCCGGCAGCCAGGCGAACAGCAGCGCCGTGCCGAGTGCCAGCAGCACTGCGCTAGCCCGCGCCCACCAGGGTGCATAGAGCGGCAGATCGAACGCCAGGCGCCCCAGCCAGAGCAAGGTTTCGGCCAGAAGTAGCCCCGCCAGCGCCCCCGTCAGTGCGAGCAACGCCGCCTCGCCGAGGAACAGCAGGCGCAGCTGCGCCGCCGTCACACCTATGGCTTTGAGCAGGCCGATCTCGGCGCTGCGCTGGCTCACCGCAATCCAGGTCACGTTCATGATCAGGATGCCTGCCACCAGCAGGCTGATCGCGGCAATCCCGGCGACCGCCAGGGTCAGCACCCCGAGTATGTCGTCGAAGGCGCTGAGCAGGCTGTCCTGGCTGATCAGGGTGATGTCTTCCTTACCCTCGTGGCGCTCCTTGAGCGCGGCGAGTATCAGCCGCTTGCTACGGTCGAGAAAGCTCGGACCACGCACCTCGACAAACACCCGCAACAACCCCTCGCGATTGAACAAGGCCTGGGCACTGGCCACCGGGATGATCAACATCTCGGCGAAATCCATCCCCAGGGATTCGCCCCGCTCACCGAGGATGCCGACCACCCGGAAGCGCCGGTCGCCGGCGCGCAGCCATTCACCCAGGGCCGGGCGCGCACCGAATAGCTCGCGCCGGAGTTTGCCGCCGATCACGCAGACGGCCTCGGCCTGCTCAGGGTCCAGCGCCGGCAGGGGTTGGCCCTGGACGACCGTCAGTTGGCGAATGGCGAAGAAGTCCCGGGTGGTGCCCAGGGTCAGCACCTCACGATTGCGGTTGCCGACTATCACCTCCATCTGCCCGGCCTGCAGCGGCGCGACCCGGCGGATGCCCGGCAACTGGGTGATGGCCTGGACGTCCTGCAAGGTCAATTCGTGCGGCGTCAGGCCGGTGAGCGGCGGCATGCGCCCCGTGGTTTCCTTGCGGCCCGGGAAAACGATCAGGATGTCGCGCCCGAGCAGCGAGAACTCGTTCAGGACGAAGGCCTGTGCCCCCGCGCCGAGACCGGTGAGCAGATTGACCGCAACCACTCCGATAGAGATGGCCAGCAGCAGCATCAAGCTACGCGAGCGATGCCCACGCAAGGCGCCGAGCCAGAAGCCCAGGGCATCGGCAGCGCGCATCAGGTCAGCGCCCGCTGCGGCGCAGCAGTGTGGATCCGCCCGTCACGCATGTGTAATTGGCGCTGCGCGCGGGCGCCCAGGCTGGCGTCGTGGGTCACCACTATCAGGGTCAGGCCCTCGCCGTTGAGCTCCTCCAGCAGGCTGAAGACCTCGGCGCCGGCCTGGCTATCGAGATTGCCGGTGGGCTCGTCGGCCAACAACAGCGCCGGTTGCATGACCATCGCCCGGGCGATGGCGACGCGCTGGCGCTGACCACCGGACAGCTCGGCAGGGCGGTGGGCAATGCGCTCGCCCAGCCCCAGGCGCGCCACCAATTGGCTGCTGCGCTTGTGCCGTTGCGCCGCGCCGATGCCAGCGAGGACCATCGGCAGCTCGATGTTTTCCAGCACCGTCAGCCGTGCGATCAGGTGGTAGGACTGGAACACGAAACCTATCAGTTGGCTGCGCAATTGGGCGCGCCGCGCCTCGCTCAGCGTCGCCGTGGCCTCGCCCTGCAGCCAGTATTCGCCGGCGCTCGGCGCATCGAGCAAACCGAGGATGTTCAGCAGGGTCGACTTGCCCGAGCCCGACGGGCCCATCACCGCCATGTAGTCACCGGCGGCGATGTCCAGATCCAGGCCGTCCAGCCCCATCACCTGCTGCTCGCCCAACTGGAAACTGCGGCTACCGCCGCGCAGACGGATCATTGCTCAGTCTCCGCCGCATCCACCGGGATCACCGCCACGTTGTCCTTGAGCCCTTCCTGCTCGAGGCTGGCGACTATACGCGCGTCCTCGTCCAGCCCTGCGAGCACCTCGGTCCAGCGCCAGTTGCTCAACCCGGTTTGCACCTCCACCTCGCGTAACACCCGGGTGGTCGGGTCATATCGCAGCACGTGCTGCCCCTCCAGCAGGGTCTCGGTGGGGATGCGCAAAGCACGTGCGCGCTGCTCCAAGAGGATCTCGACATCGGCGCTATAGCCGGTGAGCAGGACCAGATCGGCCGGCGGCTGGTCGAAGCGCACCTCGACATCGACGGTGCGCGCCTGCTTCTCCAGTTCACGCACATAGGGCGCGATGCGGCTGACGCGGCCGGCGAAATGCTGGCCACGGAAGGCATCCAGGCTGATCCGCACGGCGGTTCCGGGGCGAACCCGGGCAGCGTCCACCTCATCGATCGGCGCCTCGACATACAGGCAGCTGTCGTCGATCAGGTCGATCGCCGGCGGCGTGGGAATACCCGGCGGCGAAGGGGTGACGAACTCGCCGAGTTCGCCGTTGATTTCTGCGACTATGCCGGCGAATGGCGCACGCAGGGTCGTCTGCTCCAGCAGTGAACGCTGCAACTGCAGGCTGGCGTCGGCCTCGCGGATCAGCACGGCAGTGGCACTGCACATCAGCTTCGCCAGGTGAGCCTTGGTCTCGGCCTGATCGAGGCGATCGGCGGCAATCAACTTGCGGTCGGCCAGAAGGCCCAGGCGATCTAGGTCGCGCCGGTCCAGATTAGCCTGCTGGCAGCGCTGTTCGCGGGCGTTGCGTTGGGCCTCCAGCCGCGCCTCGGCCTCCTGCAGCCGGGCCTGTTGCTCGTCCTGTCGCAGGCGCATGAGCACCTGACCCGGCTGAACCCGCTGGCCCTCGCCGATCAGCAACTCGGCAACCTGGCCGCCGACATTGAAGGACAGATGCGAGCGTCGACAGGACTTCAGCGTACCCGCGCGAGTGTTGGCCACCAGCGTCTCCACCGGCCCCCGCTCAACCTCTAGCAGCCTGACCGGCAACGGCTGTGGTCGACTCAACCAGCCGCCAAGCACCATCAGACAGGCCAGCATCGACGAGCCAATCAATAATTTGCGCATGGACTGCACCTCCTCCCACATGGCTTGAGCCTAGGTCAGGAAGGTAAAAGCTCAACGCGAAGCGCCATTTATCCGACGATTTTCAGACGAGCGTCATAAAAATGGCGAATGAGATTTATTTCTCTCGCAACTGCTATCCCCCAGCCATGCCAACTCACTAAAACTCCTTGCCGCGGCGACGCTACGACGTCGAAATATCCCCGGAAACTGTGCCACGCTTTGCTCATACCCGAATGTCTTCAAGCAGCCCAGGCTGTCGGTCAGCATTGGCTCAAATTGGCCGATAGCTGCGTGTTGGACTCAAGGTCTCAAACTAGTGACGCAGGTCTAGGTAGACCGGGTAGGCGCGACTGGTTTTCGTGCTCGAAGAAAAGCCCCCACACTCGGCTCAAGTGTGGGGGCTTTCTGGTTGAGCGGAGGGGGATTTTCTCACTTCGGTTCGGGTCGTTACGGGTAACACTGTGGTTCAGTCCGGAGGGCGATCGGCCTCATCCACCGTCAGAGCGTTCCGAGGGGCAACTCCATCGCCACGAAAGTGCTCAACGCCAACATAATCAGCAACGCTATAAACATTAGGCTCAAATGAGCGACCTGCTTATAACGGGGTATCGGCCTATTCGTGATTCGAGCAATTGATTTAACAGTGGAAGACATCACCAATCCTCACTTTTGCGCAGAACACCCAATAGTTCCTGAAGGTGTACATCAGAATCACCGGCAGGATGAACAGCGTGCCAATCAAGGCGAACAGCTAACTGGTGGCCGGTGATGTCGCCGCCCACAGGCTGACGGATGGCGGGATGATGTCCGGCCAGCAAGGTCAGCAAGGCATCCGGCGCGGCCTTGGGGGCGGCCGGCGGGTTAGTAGATGCCGAAGGGGCCGTCGGTGGTGGCGGACCGAAATCATCCAGCGGCATGGCGTTGGCGGTGGTCAGGGTAAGGCGCATCGGACAGCGCAGCCTTGACCCGAGCAGCAAGGCGACGGAGCGGCATGGTGGTGTCGCGCGTTTCATTTTTCACCCCTCCTGTCATGCCGAATCTGCCAAGCCCTGTCGTCTGCATGATGTCCGGGACGACAGCTATTGCGGGTACGAGGGGGCGGTGCAACTAATGAGCCATTTCAATAGAGCGAAAAAAGTTCAACTTAATTAATAAACTGCTTCCGGGCGTTTCGAGTTAGAGAAAAGGTGAGTGGGGAATAATCCTCAAATCAGGTGGTAAACGCCCGGTTGCGTGGGTGTAATTCCCCATTTATGGAGATCGTAGCGACCCTGTTTCACCGACCGCTTCTGGCCGATTTCTGCCTGTCCCCACAGTCACCTTTGAGTCGATCCAAATCATACAGCCGCCAATCATGCGCCCCGTGGGGAAACCGGGGCCAGACCACCATTATCCTAAATATGGTCTGACCACGTTTTTCCGAAGCAGACGCTCTGCAATGACCTTTGGCGTCTCTACAACCGCTACACCCCCCCATCGATCTACGCGAAAAGCGCATGGTGTTATCGATTTTATTGCTGCAATCTGTGCATTAATGATCTGCAATAAACCAGTCTTGTTCATCGCTGGGGCAGTTCTCACACTAGAGGCATCAATGTGAAGGCAGCTTCTGGATGAAGAGGAAATGACCATGGTATCTGCGATCCGGTTTAACCAGTTTGGCAATCCTGTAGTACTGAACCTGGAGACCCTGAGCGAACAATTGCCAGGGCAAGGCGACGTTTGGCTTGAGCAAGAAGCGATTGGTGTCAATTTTCTCGACGTAACCCAACGTAAGGGCGCAGTGCCCATCGCGTTGCCATCTGGACTCGGGTTGGAAGGCTCCGGGCGTGTCGCCGCTGTGGGTGCCGGTGTCAGCAATGTGCAAGTTGGGGATCGCGTCGCTTATGCGACCGGGCCTATTGGTTCGTATGCTTCGGCCCGCCTTTATCCGGCGGCGCGACTGGTCAAAATTCCGGATGCCCTGTCGTTTGATGATGCCGCAGCCGTCATGTTCAAGGGCCTCACAGCACAGTACCTTTTGAAGACCACCTATCCCGTAGGGCATGGCACAACCATCCTTCTCTATGGTGTGGCTGGAGGACTGGGGGAAATTATGGTGCCGTGGGCAAAGCATTTAGGTGCGACCGTAATCGGCGTAGTTTCAAAGTCGGCCAGTGTCGAAAAAGCCAAGGCGTTGGGCTGTGATGAAGTCTTGGTGTTTGACGCTGACAGCCTGGCATCGGACGTCGCTCGTATCACCGAGGGTAGAAAGGTCGACGTGGTCTATGACCCCATAGGGCGAGCTTCCTTCCAGGCGTCATTGGATAGTCTGCGGCCACGGGGTTTGATGGTCTCGTTTGGAGCTTCATCCGGTGCACCGTCTGCCGTGGAGCTATCAACACTCAATTCCAAAGGCTCGCTGTACCTGACGCGTCCTTCGTTGGCAGCCCATACGGCAAGTGCCGCTGAGTACCAGGAACGAGCAAAGGATGTCTTGGCCGCCATAGCTGCGGGTATTATCAAACCCCGGATCTGGGCGAGCTATTCATTGGCTGACGCAGCATTGGCGCATGCCGACCTGGAGTCGGGGCGTTCATCCGGGGCGATCATTCTAAAACCATGAATCTTGATGTTCTGAATAATCAATACAGTGACGAAATCGCTGCGTTTCTGGCCGTTGCCTCGCAAGGCTCATTTGTCGCGGCTGGTCGGCTATTGCAGCGACACCCTACGGTCGTCTCGAAACGACTCGCCTCAATGGAAAAGCGCCTTGGTGTTCGGCTGGTGGAGCGTTCAACCCGGCAGGTTCGAATTACTGAAGTAGGTGCCAAGCTGGAGCAGCGTCTTCGCTCCGCCATCGAACTGATGAATGAAGCGCAGCAGCAAGCAGCGGAGGGGGCCAGCGAAATTCGAGGAACTTTGCGGCTTGCGCTGCCCGCAGCCATGGGACGGCGTTGGCTTGGCCCGATGCTGCCGGAATTTCTCAAGGCTTACCCTCACGTCTCAATCCTTGCAGACTATAGCGAGCGGCTGGTCGATATCATTGATGAAGGTTTTGACGCTGCCATCCGAATTGGAGAGTTGGAAGACAACAGGTTGATCGCCAGGAAACTGAGCGATCATCGCCGCATATTGTGTGCGTCGCCTGTTTACATCAGAGAGCATGGCATGCCTGAAACGCCTCAGGATCTGGTCAAGCACAATTGCCTTCGCTTCAGCGGCCTTGCGTCTTTTCCTCAGTGGCGACTTCATCGAGGTAATGAGCTTCAGACGGTTTCACCCAAAGGAAACCTGACGGCCAATGATAGCGAGTCGTTACTTGCGGCGGCCCGAGCGGATGCGGGAATACTGGGCGCCGGTGACTGGTTGATGAGTAGTGATATTGCAGCCGGAAAACTGCTGCATGTTCTTCCTGACTGGCAATTGGATACCGCTGGTGGAGTCTACTTGGTCAGGCCATCGGCCAAATTTCCCAGCGCCGTGGTCGTCGCCTTCAAACAATGGATCGAGTCAAAGTTCATCCCAGTGCCCCCCTGGGCCATTTGACTGGCTGATCTTCAATTCTCCCTTAATAAGTGGAGGCCCCTTGTTCAAAGGTGTCGTTCTTTCTATAGCGTCGTCCTGCCTTTTTGCCACCCTGTACTACTACGCGACCTTGCTCTCAGCCTTCGGAGCCGGTAGCCAGAGGCCAACCGATGCGCGCTGCACGGAGGAGGCTGGCCTTAACAACCAAGCGGTGAAACGGGGCAATAACGAATATGTAGGCCCGGCCTAGACGATTGTGGCAATGGACCACGGTTGAAAAAACGAGTTGGCGACTGCCTTCTGGCTCTGCCTCTCCAGAACACAGGATCGATATCCGGAAGTCGAGGTGCTTATCGTCCTCTCCCAACACGATTTCAGTCTGGTTCGAGCTGTAGACCTTGAAGATTTGAATCCGATCAGCAAGCGTTGCCAAATGTCTGGCTGTCTTGATACCAAAACAGGCAACGATAGTGTCTCGGACTTTCATGAGCCATCCGATCCAGGATGGCTGGTGGGAAAGGATAAATCGAGCCAGCGCATCTGGATTGCTGGAGGTGCCCGCCGGGAGCCGAATCGCAAAAGCGTCCGCCAGGTTCATCGACTCGTAAAGGTGGGTGATGCCGGACCTCGAGGGTACTGGCACGGACAAAATGAGTTCAAATTCTCGGGGCATCGGGGATCTCTCCTGAGTTCCAACTACCAATTAGATGACATGCCATGTCGCGTTTCTTGTTGCGATGGTTTGTCGTATAACGCTCCTTGTCGGATGCTGAGCCCGATCAACGCATCATAGAGCTCTTGCTGCCCAGCTGGCAAAACAGGGAGCAACGTTGCACGGCGCTTGCCGACATCGAACCAGGATTCAACCAGCCATCCCACCAGATAGAGCGCCGAAAGGCATCCGCCAGCAGTTGCAACGTTCCCCTGGCAAACAAGTGGCTGGTCCACGGGTTCAAGTCCCAGAGCTTGCAAGCTCGATCGTGCATCCGGATGTGTAGTTGCTTGGCCGCTGAGCAGCCCAAGCCGTTCGAGAATGAACGCTCCGGCGCATATCGAACCGATTCGCTGGCGTCTGGAGTCAAGTTCAAACGACGGCAGGAAATCCGGGGCGGCAAGTGCAGCGGGTATCCCTTCCTTGCCGCTGACGAACAATACCGCGTCGGCACTATTGGCCTCGGAAAGCGGGCCGTGCACCGAAACAGGCAGGCCATGCGCCGATCGCACGATAGCGCTGGATCCCAATATCCGGACGTTCCAGTCCTCAGTGTTGCGACCCAAAATGTCCCACATCAGGAACAGGTCGATATCAGTGAATTGGTCGAAAGCAACCAGAACGATTTTCTTCAAGGCGAGCTCCATGAAAAGTGCTAGCGTGCAAAACGCGACGGCTATCTTTGCTGGTGTTCGCAGCGTATCAATCGGTTGCGCGCCATACACAGTCTGTATGGCGCTAAAAATGGAGCGAAATAACGGGTGGGAAAATTAACTCGCAACCATTGGATCGCGGCTGGTTTTGAGGCCCTCGACCAAATAGGACATAGTGGTGTTTCGGCCGAGAGTCTATCGCGCCGATTGAATGTGACCCGCGGATCGTTCTATCACCATTTCCGTAATCGCGAAGACTTTGTCCGCACCTTGCTGGCCGCTTGGGAAGAAGACTACACGGAGCGCATGCTCACTTATGCGGCGCAGGGTCGTAGCGCGGGCGAAATCCTGAAACGCTACTTGAGTATTGCCGCTGAGAAACAACCTGGGCGGGAAGTTTCCATCCGCGCCTGGTCGCTGCACGATCCGTTGGTAGGCGAGTTTCAGCAGCGTGTTGACACAAGACGACTGGACTTCGCGATACGCACGTGCCGCCGCGTGGTCCCTATGCCAGGCGAAGCAGAAGTGATTGGAAGGGTGGCCCATCTGTGCCTGATTGGTGGTCAACAGGCAGGGCTGCGGCGTGATGCCGCTCGCTTCAACAGTTTTCTGAGTCGAGCCTTTTCACTTTTCGAAGGGGTTCTTCCACCGTGGCACACGCGTCAGTAAGACGCGTGCACGGGCTTTCCCTTGTGGTTCTGACATGACGTCCGGACGACCCGCGTCATATTCGAAGATCAGCGCCGTGGGCCGGCAGTGCCCAGGCAAGATGCCGGCTTAGTTCTCCATCACCTCATCCAGTGCCTGCTCAAGAGTGCTGACCGTGCGCTCGATATTTTGCAGCTTCTCGAGTCCGAACAGACCGATGCGGAAGGTCTGGAAGTCGGCCGGCTCGTCGCATTGCAACGGCACTCCGGCGGCGATCTGTAGGCCGTGGCTGGCAAATTTCTTGCCGTTCTTGATGTCGGCATCATCGGTATAGCTCACCACGACGCCAGGGGCCTGAAAGCCGGCTGCGGCCACGCTTTTGATGCCTTTGCCGGTCAACATGGCGCGCACCCGATCGCCCAGCGCCTGTTGTTCGTCGCGGACCTTGTCGAAACCGTAGGCTTGCGTCTCTTTCATCACATCGTTGAATCGCGCGAGGGAATCGCTGGGCATGGTCGCATGGTAGGCATGTCCGCCCTGTTCGTAGGCCTGCATGATCTGAAGCCACTTTTTCAGGTCGCAGGCGAAGCTGCTGCTCTGCGTCTGCTCGATGCGTTCGAGGGCCAAGGAACTGAACATCACCAGGGCGCAGCAAGGGGAGGCGCTCCAGCCTTTCTGCGGTGCGCTGATCAGCAGGTCGACGGCGCATTTGTGCATATCAACCCAAATCGTGCCTGAGGCGATGCAGTCCAGCACGAACAGGCCACCCACCGCATGCACGGCATCGCCGACGGCCCGCAGGTAGTCGTCGGGCAGGATAATCCCTGATGAGGTTTCAACGTGAGGGGCGAAGACAATCTGCGGCTTCTGCGCCTCAATGGCTGCCAGCACTTCGTCCAGAGGAGGTGGGGCGTAGGCCGCCTGGCGACCCGTGTCGACCGGTCGGGCTTTCAGCACCGTGGTGGCCGCCGGGATGTTGCCCATCTCAAGGATCTGGCTCCAGCGATAACTGAACCAGCCGTTGCGTATTACCAGGCATTGCTGGCCGGTGGCAAACTGTCGCGCCACCGCTTCCATGCCGAATGTGCCGCTGCCCGGGACCACCGCAATAGCCTGGGCGTTGTAGACCTGTTTCAGGGTCTTGGAAATGTTCTTCATCACGCCTTGAAATGACTGCGACATGTGGTTGAGCGAGCGGTCGGTGTAGACCACTGAGTACTCGACCAGTCCCTCAGGATCGATACTGGGATATAGCTTTGACATGGAGTGACTCCTTTGGCAGAGATGTCCGTGGTATCGACCCTGCCTTAAGCCTTGGCAAATGACAAGATTGCTCGGGATGGAATTGCGACTTCTGTTGAGCGGCTGGCATCGTCAGGTCGATAACGACCAGTTACGAAGGGCAGCAGCCGACCCATTGCTGCCCTTCATGCAGGGCAGCAATGGGTCATCAGTTGAAAAAGTCGGATTTTCAGCCCGCCAGAACTCAGGCATGACTTCCACGAGTAGCGTGAGAACGATCAACCTCAATCAAAACTGCTTTGATGCGCTGGCAATGCGCTGGTACTTACGCAGCTGTCGGTTAATGTTGCGGATATCCAGAAAAAATATCTCTGCGCTACGCCAGAGCAGCATCCACGCGGTGACGGTAACGACTCCCACGGGGATGGTGCCTTCAATGCCCAGAGCCGTGCCTGCCAGCACCAAGGCTAGTGCCAAGCCCAGGAGTGTCAGCGCTACCAGCCGGTGGGTGCGAATATCCCCTCTGAGTTGTTCGCTCTTTTCCGCAAAGGTATTGCTGATGGCTTGCTGCAGGCGTTCTCGCTCATCTTCCGGGCAGCGAATGTGCAGACACAGTTCGGAGTGGTACCAGGCGCTATCTGACAGGTAGTCCACCAGCTCGGGGCTTAGCTTGGGGTTGTCCGGCGAGGCAAACGGATTGAGGTAATCGTGGGTAATCGTCAGATCGATTTTTTTTGTCATAACGAACCTTCACCTGATTGAGCTGTGGACTGAGATTTTAGTGTTCGAGGTAAAGCTAGTCGCAAGACAGCTGCTCTGCCTGATCGGCAGTTGCACGCGCTGTTGCAAGAGCGGATTTATCCGCGATGCGTTGGCTGAATGTGCGCCGCGACCGTCTGCATCAGCGCTGATTGTTATCACTCTCTCCGTGAGTGACATCAGTCAGCGGGCGGCGCATGCGCGGATAAGGGCTAGAGGCAGCTTTTGGCCGCTTTCTGCCTGTCGCGGTGTCGCTGACCGACTCTGCATGAACACCGTGAGCACCAGGACAGCATCCGGCCACAGCCAGTAAACTGCGGGCCGGAGCTGGATCGGGGAGGAGCGTCATATGTGCATAGGTGAACTTGCCAGGTTGTCGGGGTGCACTCCCAAAGCCATTCGTTTGTATGAGCAACTGGGCCTGCTGGGCCCTCAGCGCCACGGCAGTTACGGGTTGCCCCAAGGGACAGAGTCAAGCGCTGGCGTCATGTCAATCGAAGGTGAAGGCACAGGACCAGGCACTTCAAAGGTCATTGGTTTTGTGAAATAACACCACCCATGTATTGATTTAAATCGCGAAAATCCTTAACGCTCCATGAGTGCGGCGATAGCTTTACTCCATTCTCACGCAAGGTTCTTGGAATTAAGTCGCCATTTGGGCGAAGTATTATCGAAGATACAATCACGCCCGGATAATCATTTAATCGTTTTTTGAAAGCGGACGTTGTTAGATCAGGTGTAGGCGGATTGCTTTTATTGGCCAGCGGTCCTGTTGCCTTGAGATCCATTCCGTGGCACATGCTGCATCGCTGTAGATAGAGATTTTTTCCATTAGCATTATCCGCGAAGGATAGTGATGTTTGAGTCAGCGATAAAATTCCTAGCGAAGCGATGAATAATATTTTCATTGTTTTTATCTTCCTTGATGGGATCGGCGTCGATTGGACGCGATTTGGAGCGCGGGAAAGATATCAGCCATCGCGTCGGCACACAGTCATTTCTGCATTTCTGATGCCCATTAAACCAACACGTTTTCCCGGCGCATCCCGGTGACCATTCTTGGCCGATTTCTTCCTGTCACGATGGGCAGAAATCGACCCATTACGGACGCTGACCAACGACTAAGCTAAGGGGCGGCGGCGCGCCGTCCCAGCGAATGAAATGAGCGATTTCAGCGCCTTGTTAGGCGTAGCTGATATACGGCTCACCGAATACATCCTTGAATCTAAAAATATCTTTACCCACTATAAATATCCGAAATCTTGGGTCATTTTGTGCTTGATATGCAGGTATGTCATTGCGCACAAATCGGATTCCAAGGTTAGAAAGCTTAGATTCCATTGCTTCTGCCAAGTTGTTGTCTTTGTAAAAGCCTACGATGTGCCAATGCTCCATTTTCATAATGTGGTCATAGAAGAATTTACAAGCGACTTCTTCGGATGTCGAACTAAATATTGGGGGGTGATCTACCCCGCGCTCCGTATAAAAAACTGACCAAAAACCATTTGTATTGCATAGGCAATACACGTCACTTCCATTGCTGTTGATTGCGAAGTTTTGAGTGCTGCAGCCTTCGGCAATTAACTTTTCATGCGTTTCGAAGGTGTCCATGGCTATGCCTGACTATAAGTAGACGACACAAGTGGCATAATATTTTCCGCCGTTTGTGTCTGATAACGTTCCTTGTCCATGCGTAACTCCTTGTTCGGCTTGAGTGTCGCGCCAAAAACGCAATATGAGGTGAGGAGGTAAAGCGACATGACTTGGGCGCACATTACTGGCGCATTAGCAGCGTGTCCATGGTCTGTTTTTTGGCCGAATGCAGCCAATTGCAACTGCAGCTTTCGACCAATCGCGCACGCTCAATCTCGATTCTCAGACTCTCCTGATGCCACTGTCAGGATCGCCCCATATGCTTCTTCCTCAGGGACATAGGAAACAAATTTGTCACTGGCATCCTTTTGCACCCAAAGGCGTCCACAGTTCTGGCATTCGTAGGCAGTCGACATTCGGTGATTGTAGATGCTGGATATCCGGCCTTGCAGTTCGTCAGTAGCGCTGATCCAGGGTGCGAACTTGCCAAATGCCTCAGCTATCGCAGCCTTGTCCCCGGACTCCGCAGCCTCTACCAGAGGTTTCAGCTCACAGTGCACCTCATCCCAAAATTCATTTTCTACCTCGTCGCGAAGCAGGCTCGCCTTATAGGGTAAGCTGTCGGTCTGATCGGTAATCACATGGCCACACTTGTGCAACCCAGTTTGCTCATTTGCGGTTCATCACCCTGGCGTTCGATCATTTCGTTAAATGGCGGACAACTCTTTGGCAAAACTTTCGACTTGGGCAGGAGTAATTCACTCAGCCCTTCAGGCTTTCATTAGCCTGTAAAATTCCTCCAGCGCCTCGCGAAATTCCGCCAGGGAAAAACTGATCGGGCGATTCTCGGCGTCCCATCGAGTGGTAATACCGACTTCCAGGCCGCTGGACACGCTCAACCCAAAACGGCGCCAGTGCAGAGTCTCTCCGTCAATCACCTGTTCGGTCATCAGCACAAAGCAATCGAAGTCCATGTCATCGCCGCAGACCAGCAGCGGAACCGGCGTCGATGTGCCGTCTTCTGCAGGCGCGAAACGCCGTTGGGCAAGCGCGTCTTCTTCCTCGTCCAGCAACCACATCAATGAAAGACCGTACAGGTCGAGATCGGGATATTCGAGCTGACTGTTTAGCCACTCCTCAATAGGTACATCGTTGATAAACAGCCAGGCACAGGCGCTACGGCTACATTTCGCTTGATGGTAAGCGGCATGGATACGGTGATACATAGGAAGTCCATTCAACGATAGAGGGCCAAGGGATCATTCGGTGGGCAATCGCTCGAGTCCGCGTGAGTCGCCGAACAGGTTATCGCCAGATTCAACGCTTGCTGAAGGGCAACCGGGCGGTAAACGGCTCGTGCCAATAGCGGGCGTCAGACCTTGGTATTTTTCGTTTACATGTCGTAGCTAGCCGATGCGGGAAGTGTTCCAATTACGGAATCTCCGATAGTGATGGAAAGGTACCCAGCAATGCCAGATGCCACCGATGAAGCATTCTATGATCGTGCAGACGCGCATATAGACCTGTCGAACGAGCAGCTTAGGGAGTTCGGAGACCTGGGCAAGGTAAGCGCGTCGATGATGTTTGGCACCACTCGATTCAATGCTTGGGTGAGCACTCGCAACTTCAAATCAGGCGAGGAAATGGCGCAGGCTCGCGAAGCGATGTTGAAGTATTTTTGTGAGCAGTACCGGATGATGCTTGAGGATAATCTTGACGACCATATCAACAACTTCAGTAAGCACATGACTGAGAAAGACGCTTGATTGATCTTGATTGATCTTGATTGCTCTCGGTGATTGACTGTTTTTGGTCGTTGGCAGTCGATCTCGATGGGCCGCTATCGACCAGAGGCATGCTGACCGCAAGTTATCTTAATCGAAGGAGCGTTTTTAGTGAGCGGCCATAACCACAACTTGAGAACCGACTTCATAGAGGCGCTCAAGGAAATCACCGCGCTGATGTCCATTGCATACGAACAAACCGGCCCAGTACCGGATGACCATGCGTTAGCTCAGGCAGGTTTAGAGAATGGTGGTGAAATCGTTCTGGATTATGTCGATCACAACGAGGCTGGAATAGCGTTCGAACACCTGCTTTACATGATTAATGAGCCACCGCTCATTGTTTCTGAAGAATGCACAAAGATATTGGCCCGAATCGCGAAGACCCTGGAGATGCCGTTTACAGGGGACGAAAGCAGCCGCCTATGAGGGGCAGCTATTGGCCGATTGCCGCCTTTCGTAAAGGGCAGCAATCGCCTGAGTCCCGCTAGTGAGTCTTCAACCAAACACCCCCCCGCCGACATCCATCAAACGAACTCACCGCCGCACTTCAGCCACCAACAACAACGACTGCGGCACAGGGCTTTGCGGGTGCTGTGGCTCCTGCAGGCCCGTCAGTTGAAAGCCGGCCATGTCCAGCGCATTGAGCCAGCTGGACAAGGTGCGGAAGTACCACGGCATGGGTTGCCACTGCCCCTTGAACCCGGTGAACGTTTCTTGTCGCCAGCCATCCTGGTAGTCGCCTGCCGCTGCGCTCCACGGATGCAGCGTCTGGATCACCAGCGCGCCGCCGGGGGCGAGCAGGGCGTTCATGGCGGTGAGCAGGGGGATGATGTCCTGGTGCAGCAGGGCGAAGTTGGCGCAGATCAGGTCGTAGTTGCTGCCGATGTCCACTTCGGCTTGCGCCAACTGTTCATAGTTCGCCAGATGCACCGTCGAAGAGCCTGCCGCCCGCGCCGCCTCGACCAGCGTCGCATCGCCGTCCACACCGACCCCATTGATCGCCCGTTCAGCCAGCGCCCGCAACAGCCAGCCCTCGCCGCAGCCCAGGTCGAGCACGCGTTCGGGCTGACGGCTTGCCACTGCCAGCAGGATCGCCTGGTCGGTGACCTTGAGGCGGCTTTCGATGGCGCCGGTGCGGATCGCGTCGATCCAGGATTGGGCGTTGTGGTGCCAGCTATCGAGAAGGGTCGATTCGGGGGCGGGCATGTCGATGTCCGGAGTTGTGGGTTGGAGAGAAGGATAGGGCAAGTGCGCGTGGTGCGGACCCTGTCAGTGACGCTGCATTATTTTCTGCACTCTGCCAACACCACCTGGCAGGTATCCGGCGCGCCACCGGAGCGTCCGGCGTAGCGAATGCAATTGTCCATGGATTTTTGGCGGGCCATGCCTAGGGTGGAACCCCAGGCCAGGCCACCCTCGCCGACAGTGGGCAGCGCTTTGGCGTAGCAAGGTGAGCCTTCGTTTGAGGCCCAAGTGCGAGGCGTGGCGGTGTTACGTGCGCAGCCCGCTGTCAGCGCCAGGTTGATGGCGAGCAGGGCGGGCAAGACCCATGACCCGCATGGGCGCGCGGTTTTTCCGGTCATCCCGTTTTCCCTGTATCAAGAGGCTGGAGGCGTGTCTGTATCCTGCAGTTTAGACGCTGTTGCGTCTGTCCTTTGCCCGGTTTGGCGCATTTGGGGGCAGTTGCCGGGAGGGCACTTTTGAACCCGTGCCTGTCCAGAAGAGTAGAAATTTTGGCGTCATGAAATATACGGTTACGCTGCCGATACGCCGCTTGCAAAGTCCCTGCCTTGATCTTTAATAGTTACTGATGGAGGACGCGTAATCCCATCAAATATGTCTTAAATATCAATGGTTAAGCGAAAGTATCAAGTCCCGCCCGGATCTTTCTCTGATTTCACGACAGATAGCTCAAAGGATGACGAAGAAATGAAAGAGAAGCTGGCGGCCGTTATCCGAAAACTGATTTCTCCTTCATTACGTTATGAAGTCAGGAACGCGGCAACCTGGCTGCGGGACATCCTGGGGCGTGCGTGTTTCTGGAAGTGGGAGATTGCCCGCTTCAAGCTGCAGAACGACAGTCCTTACGAATTCCTCTACATCGGCAGGAAAAAACAGCGGGAAATGGCCAAGCTGCTCATCGGCGGGAAGTCCCAGGGGCCGCCCGATACGGTCGACGACGAATCGGCACCTGCTGCGTCGAATCATGTGGTGGTGGTCAGTGAAGCACCGTCCCCGGGGGCCTTGAATGTGCCCCTCTACCTGAGTGCCGTCGTACCGCTGGGGCGTCCCATCGAAGACATCACCGCCAAATACGATAGCGAGTTGCGCCGAAACATCCGCAAGAACCGACCGCGCTACCGGATGGTCCAGACACTGCTGGATGACGAAATCGAAAAGGCCGACAGGGAAATGCTTCGACCTTATGCCGAAGCACGGCAAGGCATCCACGCTGCGCAGTTTCCCTCTCAGGAAGTCTTGAGAATTGCCAAGACCGTCGGCCGGCTCGACCTGATCATGCTGGAAGACGAGGTGGTTGCCTGCCACCTGGGTTGCGTCGTCACTCGGGGCGGCAAGCGCTACTGGAGCACGCTGCGTTTCGGATACATCGAGGCAATTTTTTCAGATGCGAAAAAACTGCGCGAGGTCAACTCGATTACCACCTTCATGGCACTTGAATGGGCCATCGACAATGGCTTCGATTATTACGACATCGGTCTTTGCGTGGCCCGTCCGGATGACGGGCTGCTGAAATGGAAAAGACGGCGCGGCGGTGATATCGATTCCCTGGGAAACCACGCGTACATGTTCGTCCGGCTGCCCAAGACCGGGAGAGCCAGATTCCTCTGGGACACGCCGCTGTTTGCTGTCGAAGGCAAGGAAATAACCTTGCACCTTGGCCTGCCGGACGGGCCAAGCGATGAGGAAGTCGCCAGCCGTTATCACGAAATGGTGTTTGGCGGGCTGCACAAAATTTACCTGTATTGCGCCAAGAGCTCGGGCGAACAGTTTCTCGACACCTTGCGCAGTCGCTATGCCAATTTGCAGACACAACCCGTCATGGAACGGATTCCATCCAGCTGAGCCATTTCCAGGACTGAATAATGACAGCGCTCGCACCTGACTTTTGACCCTGCCCGCAGGGAGGACTCTTCATGGAAAGCGATCTCTCGCCAATCAGCACATCGACCGCTGGCAATCAAAAAAAATGGACCCTGGCCGCCTACAAAAACATGGCGAGAAAAAGACTCGCACGCAAAGCCGATATCAACTTGAAAAGCATCGCGCTGAAAAGTTGGGATATTGCGCCGGGCGAGACGACCCATTCTCCGTCGGCGTTCTTCCTGCCCGGTCAAATGGACCGCGTGACAGGGTGGGAGGCGAAGCGTTTTTATCCTTTCGAGCATCCCGCCCGCACCATGCAGGGGCTGGGCGACGTAGAACAAGGGCCGACCCGTGGCTACTTGCTCAAGGACGTCTGGATGATCGATGGCGCGCTCTACAAGGACAACGCCAGTCTGTGGCTGTCGCTCAAGCCAAGTATGTTCCCGCGCATTACCGTGGACACCGAGATCGATCGCGCCGCCGTCTACTGCACGCAAAACGGCAATACCTGGTTTGGAACCTGGTTGATGGAAGACTGCCCGACCTATTCCCTGGCCTGCGATGAAGGTGTGCCGGTGACCACCGCACCCTCCGCCAGGTTTCCGTTGTTTACCCAGGCTCCCGCTTACGAAGACTGGTTTGGCATGAAACCGGTGCGCCTGCACAGTGCGTTTTTTCGTGAGCTCGTGCTGTTCGACGACTTGAGCAACAATCGAAACAGGCATCTGCGTTACCGGGCCATGGGGGAAAAACTGCTGTCGCACGTCAAGCATGAGGCTCACCCCGGCGTGTTCATTCTGCGCGGTGGCGACGGTGACTTGCGCTTTTTGCGCAATGAGCTCGAAGTCGCCGAACACCTGCGCAAGAGCAGGGGGTTCCGCGTTCTCGATCCTTTGAAAACCGATGTGCCGACCATCGTGGCGACCTGTGCCGGGGCGCGGACGGTGGTGGGGGTCGAAGGCAGTCAGCTGGTGCACGGCGTCAATGTGCTCCAGCCGGGCGGTTCGTTGCTGGCACTGCAGCCACCGAACCGTTTCGTCAGCTACTACAAGTTCCTGACGGATCGCGACAGGCAGAATTTCGGCTTCGTGGTCGGAACGCCAGAGGGCGACGGCTTCAAAATCGACATTCAAGAGGTCGAGCGCACACTGGATCTGTTCCCGTCATGACGGCCTGAGGGAACCCCGGCAAAAGACTTTCCGAACGGGTTTACGCCTGATCCCCAAACACCGGCCGGAAAAAACTCCGCTCATAGCTGAGGATGAATTTTTTATCCTCGGCATACTTGAACGCCGCGATGCAGTCCGCATCGTTCATGGAGTCCTGCCGATAGCGCTCGTACTCGGCAAGGCTCGCAAAAGTGAACATCGCCAACGCAATGTTGTTGGCACCCTCGGACGGCAGGAAATAGCCGTGGTGCTGGCCGCCGAATTTTTCCACCAGTGGAATCCACAACTTTGCGTAGTGTTCGAATGCGCCGATCTGGTACGGGTCCAGCACGTACTTCAGGTAACAAGTGACCATGTTTTCGCTCTCTTCTACGGGAGGGTTAAACCATTCAAAGGCTGTTCAGCCATTCGGCAGTTTCGCAGATCACCTGGCTGCATGGGAGTCTTCACTGGACCCTGTATCCCGTAAATGCGGGCCATCTGTGTCTATCGGCTACATTGCGAGGTTGTTACGTTTGCGCCTCCACCGTATTCGATGAGGTAAAAATGGATCTCACCGCCATCCCGTTCGGGACGACCGACTGGTCGACGATCGAACCTGTCACCCATGCCGGCCAGACCGGAAACGCCTATTGGCGAACCTGTCAGTTTGGTTCGACGCGTGTGCGAATGGTTGAATACAGCCCCGGATACCTCGCCGATCATTGGTGCTGGAGAGGTCATATCCTGTTGTGCCTGGAAGGCGAGTTGCACACGGAACTGGAGGACGGTCGACAATTCACGCTGACGGCCGGCATGAGTTATCAGGTGGGCAACAATGCTGAAGGGCATCGGTCGTTCACCACCAGTGGCGCAAAATTGTTCATTGTGGATTAAGGCGTCGGATTGAATTTCGCCACTGGCCGTAGCGCTGGGTATCTCTATGGGAGATAACCCGATCAGATTAATTCGCTTCTTGAGATATATCCCGCGCGCGTAATGTCTGCCCTGTCTGAAGTAGAGAAGGGCGGATGATGAACAGGTTGAACACAACGATCGCCAATGCGCAGCCCGCGTTGCAGCCAGCCAGCGCAGGCTGGGCAACGGTGGCAGGTTTTGCTGCAAGCCTGGTCGGCATCGGCCTTGCGCGGTTCGCTTATACGCCGTTGCTTCCAGCGATTATCGGCGCTTACTGGTTTGATCCGTCCATGGCGGCGAAAAGCTCCAGCGATTCCCGGAGCCTCTGACACCGTGAATTACTCCGATCGAAACCTGATGTATTGGCGCCGCAACCT
The DNA here is from genome assembly GCF_017351735.1 of Pseudomonas sp. FW300-N2A2. NCBI lineage: Bacteria > Pseudomonadati > Pseudomonadota > Gammaproteobacteria > Pseudomonadales > Pseudomonadaceae > Pseudomonas > Pseudomonas sp. FW300-N2A2. The sequence continues at coordinate 32,691 of NZ_JACNDU010000016.1, forward strand.
GACCGTTTGTGTGTTCGGCTCGTTCACGACACTGGTCAGCCTGAGCATGTTGTTGCCCTTTTTACCGTTGTACGTTCAACAACTGGGCGTGACGTCGCAGGCGGACGTGGTGCAATGGTCGGCCGTGGCATTCGGCGCGACTTTTTTCGGCACGGCGATCACCGCGCCGTTGTGGGGGCGACTGGCTGACCGCTATGGCCGAAAGCCCATGCTGGTCAGGGCGGCAATCGGGATGGCCATTGTGATGTCGTTGATCGGGATGGCCCGGGACGTTACCGACCTGGTTGCACTGCGCCTCATCGCCGGGCTCATTGGTGGCTACGCATCGGCGTCCATCGTCATGATCGGGTCGCAGGTCCCGCGCGAAAGGGCGGGTTGGGCACTCGGTGTCTTGTCCACGGGGGCCTTGTCCGGCAACCTGATCGGGCCACTGGTTGGCGGTTTTTTACCTGAGCTTGTCGGCATTCGCGGCACTTTTTTCGTCGGTGGAGCAATGATTGCGGTCGCCGCCATGACCACCATCCTGTTCGTTCGTGAGGATTTCGACCGAGCGTCGGACGCCAGACAACGGGACAGGAAAAACCGGCCTGAGGGGGGCGGTTCGAAATGGCCGGTCATCGCTGCACTGCTCATGACTGCGATGATGGTGCTGTTGGCCAACATGTCGATCGAGCCGATCATCACCGTCTACATCGGCGATCTCGGCGTACCGGTTGATCATCAGGCGCGGATAGCCGGCGTGGTTATGGCCTGTTCCGCGTTGGGCAGTATCTTGACCGCCGCCAGACTGGGGGCGCTGGCCGACCGGGTGGGCGGCTGGAGCGTGATTGTCGGTTGCCTGTTGCTGACGGCCGTGGTCATGGTGCCCCAGGCGTTCGTCACGCAATGGTGGCAACTGGCGGTATTGCGCGGCGTCATGGGCATGACCATTGCCGGGCTCCTGCCCGCGATTGCCAAGCTGATCCGGCATTCGGTCGAAGAGCACAACACCGGCAAAATCCTCGGTTACTTGCAATCGGCGCAGTTCTCAGGGCAGGTGATAGGTCCCTTGATTGGCGGCCAGATTGGCGCCCATCTCGGCTTGCATCATGTGTTCCTGGTGACGGCGGCGTTGCTGGTGTTATGCGCCTTGATGAACGGCTGGGTGAGGAATCGCTACCTGGGCGACACCGTCCAGGCGAACGCTGTCCAGAAAAGTGGATAACGCGCTGGAAAAATAGCCATCAAGGCGCCTGACGAACACCGTCTCTACGTCGGCGATGTCTGGCGCGAGCTCATGCACGTTGACCAACCCTTCGCGCAAAGCGTTCGCCACAACGCCTCGGGGCAACAGCGTGACCCCGACGCCCGCCGACACACAGGCAATGATCGCTTCAATCGAGCCAAACTCCAGTGGCTCAGGCGCCAGGATGCCCAGATTGGCCAGCAGGGAATCCAGGCGCTGGCGGTAGGAGCAACCGATTCGAAAAACCACCGTCTTCAGATTGTCGACCGCGGCGACCGCGTCCAGCGTGTCAATGGCACAGGATGTGACCAGCACGAGCTCTTCGCGGAAGGCTTGCTCACTGAGCAATTCCGGGTGATTGACCGGGCCTACGACAAACGCCCCTTCGAGCTTACAGTCGATGACGCCCTGGATCAGGCTGCAGGTGGTGCCGGTGCGAATCACCGGGCGAACCTCCGGGTAAGCCTTGGCAAACTTTGCGATCAGCCTTGGAAGGCGCAGCGCCAGCGTCGTCTCGAGCGTACCGATCTCGAAGACTCCTTTTGGATGCCCATCGTCTCGCGCAGCGCAGGATGCATCGGACAGGAGCCGGGAAAGGCGGGCGGCGAAGGGCAGGATCCGCCGTCCAGCCGGCGTGACCTGAACCCCTCTGGCGCTGCGTTGAAACAGCGCCACCCCGAGTTCGTCCTCCAGCGACCGAATCCTCGCGGACACGTTGGACTGCACGGTGTTCAGCTCGCTCGCAGCCTTGTTCATGCTGCCGTGGCGCGCAACCGCATCGACGACCTTCAGATCCGTGACATCCATCGAATTCACCTATCTCTAAAACCAATAACCAACCGCAATTAAACAGTGTTCAGCAGATTAGTTTTGGTGTGCGGCAAAGGCAAGCAATGGCCGACATAGGGAGCGATTGAATTCATCAAAAAAGATCATACGCATCATTAATGATCGTTTTACATGATCTTTGACCGGGCATAGGTTGAGGGTGCAAATACACCGCAGCCAGTGGCAAATCGAGTCTTCGAATTTGAGGCTGTGGAACAACAATAACTGTCCACTGCTACACGGAGTCAACGTGAACCATGCATCCGAGTCAGCCAGAATTCGCAACCATCCCCGGTACCAGGATTTGGTATCACGGCAGCGAAGATTCGTCGCTTGTCTTACTGCCGCCACCCTTGTCCCGTACTTCACGTTCATCCTCGTCGCGGCGTTCGCGCCCCAGCTTCTAGCGCAGAAACTCTCCGCAACCAGCATCATCAATATCGGTTGGCCGCTGGGCGTCGCCTTCATCGTCGGGGCCTGGTTGTTTACCGGCCTGTACATCCTGCGCGCCAACGGTGAGTTCGATGACCTCACCGCAGAAATTCGCGAGGGGGCCCTCGTATGAAACCCATTCTTCGGTACCTCATTCCTTCTCTGTTGGGCGCGGTCGCGACGTGCGCCTCGGCCGCCGATGTCTTGCAGGCGGTGGAAAAACAGCCGCTGAACATCACCGCTATCGCGATGTTTCTGGTCTTCGTGCTGACCACCCTGGGCATCACTTACTGGGCTGCCTCCAAGACCAAATCGATGGACGATTTCTACAACGCCGGCGGCGGCATCACCGGTTTCCAGAACGGTTTGGCACTGGCGGGGGACTACATGTCGGCGGCGGCGTTACTGGGCGTCACCAGCATGATTTTCTTCAACGGTTTTGATGGCGTGCTCTACTCGATCAGCTTCTTCGTCGCCTGGCCGTTGCTGTTGTTCCTGTTCGCCGAGCGCATCCGCAATCTGGGGCGCATCACCATCTCGGACATCGCCTCGTTCCGGCTCGATCAAAACCGGATTCGCACCATGACCGCGTTCGGGTCGTTGACCGTGGTCTGCTTTTACCTGGTGGTGCAGATGGTCGGGGCAGGGCAGTTGATCCAGCTGCTGTTCGGTCTTCCCTACAACTACGCGGTGATCGCTGTCGGTCTGTTGATGGCGATCTACGTGACGTTTGGCGGGATGGTCGCCACCACCTGGGTGCAGATCATCAAGGCCGGCTTGCTGCTGGTGGGCGGGACATTGCTCGCCGTGTTGGCGTTGAGCAAGTTCGGTTTTTCGTTTGAGCTGCTGTTCGAAAAAGCGGTAGCCGCCCATCACGATGGCGAGCGGATCCTGCTGCCCAGCAAGCTGGTGGCCGACCCATTGGCGCTCATCTCGCTGTCGCTGGGGCTGGTCTTCGGTACCGCAGGATTGCCCCATATCCTCATGCGCTTTTTTACCGTGCCGGACGCCAAGCAAGCGCGCAAATCGGTATTCGTCGCGACGGGTTTCATCGGCTTCTTCTACCTGATCGTTGCGGTGTTGGGGTTGGCAGCCATCGTGATCGTCGGGCAAGACCCGGCCTTCTACGAGTCCGGCATTGTCGGTGGAAAGCTCATCGGCGGCGGGAACATGCCGGTGATGCATCTGGCAAAAGCCGTCGGCGGCGACCTGCTATTGGGCTTCATCTCCGCCGTCGCGTTTGCCACGATCCTGGCCGTGGTTTCGGGGCTCACCATGGCGGGGACCTCGGCGATTTCACATGACCTCTATGTCCGGGTCTTCCGCAAAAACCGTGCGGATGCGAAAGACGAGCGGCGTGTGTCGAAGATCGCCTCGGTCGGCATCGGCATCGTTGCGGTGGTGCTGGGCATTTTGTTCAAGGACCAGAACATCGCCTTCCTGGTCGCGCTGACTTTTGGCGTGGCGGCCTCGGTCAACTTCCCGATCCTCGTGCTCTCGATGTACTGGAAAGGATTGACCACACGCGGGGCGTTGATCGGTGGCATCGCCGGGCTGGTGAGCTCGGTAAGCCTGGTGATTCTCTCGCCGGCGGTGTGGGTCAAAGTGCTGGGCAATGCCGACGCCATCTTCCCCTTCGACTACCCGGCCATCATCTCGATGAACGTAGCGTTCCTGTTTACCTGGCTCGGCTCGGTCACCGACCGCAGTCGCGGGGCAGCGCTTGAACGCGAGCGTTTCGATGATCAGCTCATTCGCGCCCGCACGGGCCTTGGCGCATCGCAAGCGGTCAGCCACTGAGACGCGGCACACCTTCATCGCGATGAAGGTGTGCCGGTCATTTCCATACCCTGATTTGTGCTCTCTGCAAAAGGAGTCAGCCATGCAACTTCGAGACAATGGCTTAAGGTTTTCACCCATCACGGTCGTGCTGCACTGGGTCGTGGCGTTGTCGCTGCTCGCCATCCTCGGCTTGCAGGTGATGATCGGCCAGGCGTCCAGTGAGGACGGGCGGATGTCGTTGGTACACCTGCAAAACCTCATGGGGCTGATCCTGTTTCTCGTATCAATCTATCGGTTCTGGGCCAGGATCACCGCTTACCACCCGCTGCCGGTGGGCACGCCCAATCCTATTGAAGTGATCATCAGCCGTTCCGTTGCGGTGGCGCTCGCCCTGGCGATGGTGCTGCTGCCGGTCGCGGTGTGGGCCTCGCGGGCTGCGGCCGGCGAGGGGGTGGGGTTGCCCGGAGGCTTTTCGATTCCGGCGCTGTTGCCCACCAATGCAGCGCTGAAACAGGTGGTCGATGTGCTCTTCGATATCGGGGCGTCGGCGTTCCTGGCCGGCCTGGCCTTGCATGTCTTCGGTGCGCTCAAGAATCACTTTCTCCTGAAGAACAACACGCTCAAGCGGATGCTTGGAAAACATGTGGAGCTGTGAGCCATGAACGAAGCCAGATTCGATTTTGCAGGTAACGCCATCACTCAATTGTGTGGCGTGAAATACCCGATTTTTCTCGGCGGGATGGCGGCGATTTCCGGCCCGCCGCTCGTTGCGGCAGTCGCCAACGCCGGAGGCTTGGGCGTGGTGGGCGGTTTGCGCCTGCCACCCTTGGCCTTGCGCCGATGGATACGGGAAACCCGAGCGCTGACCGACAAACCCTTTGGTGTGAACCTGGTGCCGCAGTTCGGCGGCCCTGATGTGTTTGAAGCGCAATTCCAGGTCGTGCTCGAAGAAAAACCACGACTGCTCTCCTTGTTTTACGCCGAGGCCTATTCCGCCGACATGATTCCCCGGGCGAAAGACGCGGGGCTGGTGGTCATGGTGCAAACGGGCTCGGTGGAGCTGGCGAGAATCGCCATCGCACAAGGCGCTGACATCATCGTGGCGCAAGGCAGTGAAAGTGGCGGACATTTGAATCGAGGCACCATCGGCATCATGCCGTTGCTGACGTCCATCCTTGCGGTATCCGAGGGGCGGCCGGTGCTGGCGGCCGGTGGCATCACCAACGGTGACGATGTTCGGGCGCTGATGTCGCTCGGCGCGTCTGGGGTGGTGGTGGGCACCGCGTTTATTGCCACCGATGAGTCGAATGCGCACCCGCTCTACAAGCAAAAAATTGTCGAGGCGACGACGGATGACACCGAGTACCGGACCGGGTATTCGTTCGGTTGGACCTACGGCACGCCGCACCGAGTGATCCCCAATCGTGACAAGTGGAACCTGCTGCGCTTCATCGGCGGTGGCGCCCGCGCAATCGACAAACCGCGCATGGCCAAGAAGCTGTCGCTGTACGCGGGGCAGGGCGTTGGCAAAATCCACAGCGTCGTCCCCGCAGCAGAGCGTGTGGCGGAGCTTGCCCTTGGCTTGTAGTAAGCCTCTCCTCGATTAACCTGTAGGAGCGAAGCTTGCTCGCGAAGGCGGTGGTGCATTCAGTTTCAATAGTGAATGTCCTGACGCTTTCGCAGGCAAACCGGAACGCCGCCCCGCTCGCAACTACAGTGTCGGTCTGTGTGTTTTAAGCCGCCGGCCGGGCAATCTGCTCCTGCGCCAGACCGATAAACGCGCTCATCGCTGAGGTGATCATCGAGTCGTTCCTGCGGATGAACACGGTCGAAACCTTGGCGAATTCGGCCGGTAGCGTGTGGCAGCGAATCGCATGCCGCACGCTGCAATTCTCTGCGATGGCCTTGGGCAACAAGGTCACGCCCATGCCCGCCGCGACGCATGACAGGATGCCATCGAGGGTGCCCAGTTCCATGATCTGGTTGGGCACCAGCCCGACCTGGTAGAACCAGTTTTCCAGGGTGGAGCGATAGAAGCACCCGGTCCGGAAGACCAGCACGGTTTGCTGGGGGATTTTCTCGATGAGCGCCGGCAATGACTCGAAGCGGTTGCTGCTGACCAGCACCAGTTCCTCTTGAAACACCTCTTCCTGCGCCAACGCCGGGTTCTGGTGAAACCCACCGACAAACGCGCCATCGAGTCGATGGGCTTCAATCGCCTTGATCAGCTCGACCGTCGTTCCGGTCAGCAGCGACAGTTGCACTTCGGGGTATTGCTCGCGGTACTTCGTCAGCACCTGCGGCAAGCGAATGGCCGCCGTGGTTTCCATTGAGCCCAGCCGCAGCAGGCCGGTCGGAACACCGGTGTCCGTCAACGCATTGCGACTCTCTTCTGTCAGCTGCAGGATGCGCCGCGCATAACCGAGGAAGGTCTCGCCCGCCGACGTGAGCACCACCCCGGATTTCTTGCGGATGAACAGCTCCCGATTCAGTTCGGCTTCCAGCTCCTTCACCCGCATGGTGACGTTGGACTGCACCGTGTTCACGTTGACGGCGGCTGCGGTGAAGCTGCCGAGTTCGGCAACCGCGCAGAAAATCTTCAGTTGGCGCATTTCCATGATCGTCACCATCCATCATAAAAAGTGATTATGGACATATTTAACGATCACTTTACGGTCATTGTCGGTGGTTAGTAAAGTGGCCGAAACCCGGTAAAAGATGCGGATCGACCCATGACACTCACTTCGAAAATTGATCACGTCTTCGCCGGCGGCCTGGGGCTGTTGAAGCCCGAAGGGCAGCGTACGGGCATCTTCAAACAGCGCCGTTCAGGTCCCGTTCGTGTCGAGCTTCACGGGATTGTCGGTGACCAGCACGGCGACACCAGGGTTCACGGCGGTCCGGAAAAGGCTGTTCATCACTATGCGGCCGAAAATTATCAGCACCTGGCGCAGGCCTTTGCGCACTGCGCCCATGAGCTGCTTCCGGGCAGCCTGGGGGAGAACATTTCTGCGCTCGAACTCTCGGAGCGCAACGTGCACATCGGCGATGTATTCCAGATGGGCAGTGCGGTGTTGCAGGTCTCTCAACCGCGCAGCCCGTGCTGGAAAATCAATCATCGCTTCGACGCCGAGCACATGTCGATGCATGTCGCCAAGGAGCGAATCACCGGTTGGTATTACCGGGTGCTTCAACCGGGCTTCATTGAAGCGGGTGACAGGATCGAGCTGCTGGAAAGGCAAACCGAGCGCTTTTCCATCGATGAATTCTGGCAGGTGCAGTTGTCGCACCGGCCGGTGATCGACGATCTGCTGGCGCTGGCGGCAAGCCGTGGGTTGGCCGATGATTGGAAGCGGCGACTGTCGGAGCGGGCGAAGTGGCTGCAAAAAGCGCTTCAGGTCTGAAGCTGCAAACACACACTTGTGTAGGAGCGAGCCTGCTCGCGAAAAACCCATAGACACCGCGTATTTCCAGGCTTCACGCGTTATCGTTAACGTTCTTCGCGAGCAGGCTCGCTCCTACAATGGTTTACCCGCTTAGCGGTGTTCAGTCTCGCGGATCAATCTGATCCAGCACCCGGTTCGCCGTGATCTCCGCCAGCATGATGCTGTTGGAAATGCCCAGCAGCGCGTTACGCGACCCACCGTCCAGAAGATCCACCAAGTGATGGACCATCACATCGACTGAGGCCAGCGTCTCGACCAGATAAACCATCAGGGTTTCGGTCGTGAGCTCTGGGTCCACAGTAAACAGGGTGCTGGGTGTGCGCGGCTTGGCTTTGATGTCGGCAGTCGACGGGAAGTGGTAGTCGAGGGCACGCTCGGCGGCCTCGTTGAGTTTGTTTGAGTCGGGTTCGTATGGGGATGCCGGATCAGTATCCGGTGGGTTCGGTGAAGGCTTGATCATATGCTGAGTTACCTAATGGAGTGCCACCCCTCTTGCGACTAAACGAAAGGGGAGGCAGCTGTACGCAGGTTAGTCGACCGGGTAACTCAGCAATCCGGCGCGCCCGAGGGCGCCCCACGTACAGCCACCATCAAGTACAGGCAATGTATGACCTGCATGACAGATGCACGCACAACTGGGTTACCACGAGCGACTAAACCCGACCACTGATGAGCAGTGGCACGAATCAAGTTACCGGGCACCCCCAAAGCGCACAAGCCGGCGGATTCTGGCGTACCCGTAGGCAACGGCGCAAGGTTTTGTAGCTTTCATCTCGTAACCACGAGCGCGCTTAAACAAGCATTCAGCAACGCTGTTTAACACCTCAAACACCTTCACCATTTCTGATCCATAAGATCATTAATCATCATTTTACATGATCCTTCGGCTGGCCTACTTTGACCCTGGCAGGCGAGCCACCGGCCGCCTGGCGCTCTCCCGACAACAACAAGAGATGGCTCTTATCCACCACCAGGGGACACCCGCCATGAGCAACCAGCCAGCAGACATCGCACACTACATTCACGGCCGCGTGACGCACGGTACTTCCGGTCGCACGCAGAACGTCACCAACCCTGCCATCGGCTCCGTCATCGGCAAAGTGGCCCTCGCCAATGCCGCTGAAGTCGACGCGGCAGTGAAGTCGGCAGCGGCCGCGTTTCCCGCCTGGTCGGCGCTGCCGCCGCTGCGTCGCGCCCGCATCCTGTTCAAGTTCCTGGCGTTGCTCAATGAACACCGCGACACACTGGCGCGCATGATCACCGCCGAGCACGGCAAAGTTTTCACCGACGCCCAGGGCGAAGTAACGCGCGGCATCGAGGTCGTCGAGTTCGCCTGCGGCATCCCGCAACTGCTCAAGGGTGACTACACCGAACAGGTCTCCACCAACATCGACAACTGGACCATGCGCCAGCCGCTGGGCGTGGTGGCCGGCATCACCCCGTTCAATTTCCCGGTGATGGTGCCGATGTGGATGTTCCCGGTGGCCATCGCCTGCGGCAACACCTTCGTGCTGAAGCCGAGCCCCATCGACCCGTCGCCTTCGCTGCTGATCGCCGAATTGTTCAAGGAAGCCGGGCTGCCGGATGGCGTGTTCAACGTGGTGCAGGGGGATAAAGAAGCGGTGGACGCGCTGATCGATCACCCGGACGTCAAAGCCGTGAGCTTTGTCGGGTCGACGCCGATTGCCAACTACATCTACGAGACCGGTGCCCGCCACGGCAAGCGCGTCCAGGCGTTGGGCGGCGCGAAGAATCACATGGTGGTGATGCCCGATGCCGACATCGACCAGGTGGTCGACGCGCTGATTGGCGCGGCGTTCGGCTCTGCCGGCGAGCGCTGCATGGCGATCTCGGTGGCGGTGTTTGTCGGCGATGTCGCCGATAAGGTGATGCCGAAACTGGTGGAACGCACCCGCACGCTCAAAGTCCTCGAAGGCATGAACCTGGCCGCCGAGATGGGCCCAATCGTGTCGCAAGTCGCACTGCAACGCATCACTGGCTACATCGAACAAGGCATTGAGGAGGGCGCAGAACTGCTGGTCGACGGCCGTGGTTTTGACGGCGCCCAGGCTGGCGCGAATTGCGCTGAAGGGTTCTGGCTTGGCGGCACGGTGTTCGACCATGTCACCCCCGAGATGAAAATCTACAAAGAGGAAATCTTCGGCCCGGTGTTGGCGTGCATGCGCGTGAAGGACTTCGCCGAGGCGGTCGATCTGGTCAACTCACACGAGTTCGGCAACGGCACCGCTTGCTATACCCGCGACGGTCACATCGCACGTGAATTCGCCAGCCGCATTCAGGTGGGGATGGTCGGCATCAACGTGCCGATTCCGGTGCCGATGGCGTGGCACGGTTTCGGCGGCTGGAAGCGCTCGCTGTTCGGTGACACACACGCCTACGGCGAAGAGGGCGTGCGCTTCTACACCAAGCAAAAGTCGATCATGCAGCGCTGGCCGAACAGCATCGCCAAGGGCGCGGAATTCGCCATGCCGACCTCCAAGTAAGCACCGCTTTCTGCTCCACGGGTTTGGGGTGGATGACGTGTTGGCGCGGGCTTGCACGGCATCGTTTTTCCCAGGGGGAGCGAACACCTCGCTCCCGGTTTTTTCCGCACAGGTGAACCGCTATGCCGCTGCTCAAGTTCGACCTCATTCAGGGGCGCAATGACCAACAACTCAAGACCCTGCTGGACGTGACCCATCAGGCGATGGTCGAGGCCTTTGAAGTGCCCGCCAGTGATCGTTACCAAAGCGTCACGCAACATCGTCCGGGGGAGTTGGTGCTGCACGACACGGGATTGGGTTACACGCGCACGACCAGCGTGGTGTTGCTGACGGTGATTTCGCGACCACGTTTACAGACGCAGAAAACCGCGTTCTACCGCTTGCTGGCCGAGAGGCTGCAAGCCGAGTGTGGCCTGTCACCCGACGACCTGATTGTTTCGCTGGTGGAGAACACCGATGCGGACTGGTCCTTCGGCCGTGGAAGGGCGCAATTTCTGACCGGTGAACTTTAGGGTTTGCCGCGTGGGCCAAAGGGTCCGTTTTTACCTCTGTGCAACTCTCTTTCAGGTGATGCCATGTCCACTCAACTGCTGTCCCTTTTGAACATTCGACTGCCCGTCCTTCAATCGCCGATGGTGGGGGTTTCCACGCCCCGACTGGCGGCAGCGGTGTCCAGCGCCGGCGGCCTCGGCGCGATTGGCATCGGGGCGAGCAACGTCGAGCAGGCGCGGAAGATGATCCGCGAGACGGCCGCGCTGACAGACAAGCCGTTCAATGTGAATGTTTTTTGCCACCAGCCTGCCGTCCACGACAGCGCTCGCGAGACGCAGTGGCTGACATTTCTGGCGCCGTTCTTTGCGCAGTTCGGGGCCGCGGCACCGACGGCGCTGCGTGAGATCTACACCTCTTTCGTCGAAGACCCGGACATGTTGCAGATGCTGCTGGAAGAACGGCCGGCGGTGGTCAGCTTCCATTTCGGGCTGCCGCCACAACCGGCAATCGATGCGCTTAAAGCCGCCGGCATCATCCTGTTGTGTTCCGTGACCAACCTGGCCGAAGCGCAGAGCGCGGAACGCGCCGGCGTGCATGCGCTGGTCGCTCAAGGTTACGAAGCCGGGGGGCATCGCGGGGTATTCGATCCGCAGCAGGACTCGCAGATGGGGACGTTTGCGCTGGTGCGTGTGCTGGTGGCGGCTTGCCGACTGCCGGTGATCGCGGCGGGCGGCATCATGGACGGCGCGGGGATCAAGGCCGTCATGCAGTTGGGCGCCAGTGCCGCGCAGTTGGGAACGGCGTTTATCCTCTGCCCCGAATCCTCCGCCAACAGCGCCTATCGCGAGGCCTTGAAGGGGCCGCGTGCGCACCAGACTGCCGTCACCAGCGTCATCTCCGGGCGTCCTGCCCGAGGCATGGTCAACCGCAACTTCACCTGCCTCGAAAAGGCTGGCGCGGCGCTGCCAGACTATCCGCGCGCCTATGACGCCAACAAAGCGCTCAACGCCGCGGCCACCGCCCAGGCAAACACGGAGTTTGCCGTGCAGTGGGCGGGGCAGGGGGCGCCCCTGATTCGTGAGATGCCGGCCGCTGCGCTGGTGAACGTGCTCGCTGCGGAAATGAACGACTGAGCCAGACCTTTAGTGCAGTGCAACCTCACTGAACTTGAGTAGCAGCGGATCATTGTTCCCGTCACGAAACGCGAGCTTGATCGCTGGCGTTTTACTCAACTTGCTATTGCTCTGCTGGAACGTCAGCGTGACCCGGGTCGGTACGTTGCGGATCAGCTGAAACGTCAGCCAGATATTGTCCTCGACCTGGCCCACCCGGGCCGATTGGCCTTTGAGCGGACCGCCAGATTCGTCGAACAGCACCGTGTCATCGTTGAAGCGGAAGCTGCGGTCGACGTTCAGGTTGGTCAGTTCAAAGGTGCAGGTCGGCAAGCGACCGATGTTTTCGCAACCTTCCAATTCAATGCGCACGTTATCCAGCACTTCCATGCGTTTGCCGAGCAAATTACTGCCTTCGTTTTCGACGACCTTGGATTGCAGTTTGGCGAATTCGAACGAGGGCTTGGCGTACTCGGTGCCCAAAATGAAAAAGCCGAAAGACAGGCCCGCGACCATGAAAAACTGCAGCGCACCCCTGAGCATCGGCGTGAGGTTACGGATCTGCCAACCGATGGAAACCACACCCAGGAAAAGGAAGGTGCTGACCAGCAACACCACATTTTTCCAACTGATGAAACTGAAGCCGAACACGCTGGGATCCGGCACGGCATAAGTGATCAACGCCCACATGGCACCCAGCAAGACACCGAGGCCTGCCATGCCACGGGTGATCATTGAGGCGATTTTCTGGGTGCGGGTAGGTGCTGTAAGGGAATCTTGTTGTGGCATCAATGCTGCCAACTCCTTGTCGTGTAGCCGTCCGTGCTTGAAGGCAAATGTCGGGCTGTTGCAAAAGAAAACCGCGGGAGGCCGAGGAAAGGTTGCCAGTTATGGCAGGTTGCCATTATCCAGTAACGGTGTGGCAGGTAAAGCGTGGTATCGACTGATGGACAGGGACGACCCCACGCCAGCGCCCTGAAAACAAATACTACTTGTTGCTTGTTGTAGGTGTTGACGCCTAGTAGTTGGTTCTGTATCTTACGAAAACACACACAGAAAGGGCTGATTTCATGAGCAAACTAATAGACACCTACAACTCGCTCGAAGTCGTTTCCCAGGGTGAATTCAATCGCCGCTTTCCAGGGAAAAACACGATTGGTGACGTCGTGTTGGGGATGGGGGATCTCGTTGAGTCCTTGAAAGAAGACTGCGGTCTGTCGCTGCGCAAGATCGCTGATATCGCGGGGGTTTCCGTGGCCGGTCTTGATCGCTGGCGGAACAACGGCTACGGCAGCAAGAAACATTGTGAAAAGCTCATGAGTTATTGCGAGCAACGCGTGCAAGGGACCGACACAAAAAACGAGACGGCGATTCTTCCGAGTGCCAGCGTGGCTGAAAGCCTACGTCTGTGCAGCCCCGCGCAGTTGGAGAAGGTTATTCAAGAGGCGCTGCAGGCTCGCCTCGGCTTCCCCGATTCGCTTGTTTGCACCTTGATCAAGATGGAGGCCGGCACCGATGGCCACCGGCTGGAAATAGTGGTGCGATGATCCGCAAGAAATGCCTTTGCCTTAGCGCTTGAACATCAATATTTCAGGGAAGCAAAAAATGAACGTCACGCAAATTTCGGCTTCGCATAAGGCACTTGAAGTGCTCATGGTCAATGCGGCAAAGCTGCCGGCAGGTGAGGAACGAAAAATACGTCAAATCATTGGTGAAACGGATTGGGAACCTTTGATACGCCAGACTCGCCACTACCTCGGCAAACAGGTTCGCGCCAATCCTGAGCGGTTCGGATTGGTATTCGTTCGCCGCGCAGGGAGCATCGCGGTCTATAAGAAGTTTTGCATTTAATACACCTTCTGAATGTGTTTGATCGGCCCCAGCCACGTTCACCCGACTCACACATTTCCTGCCTCAAAACCGCACACAAACAGGCCAGGCGCGATGAAAATCCGCCTGGCCCAGTTTCAAAAAACACGACCCCCCATACCTCTGTACGACAACCCTTATCCCTCTACGAAAATTACTTTCGCCTCGTTTGAAAATCACCTCTCGAAATGTTTTATGAGTTTCACAACCCATTCGACGTGACCCTTTCGAGGAGTACCGCATGACCCTGTCCTTCGGCTATTGGCTGCTGGTGTATGCCGCCATCGCCATCATCGCGCTGATCGTTCTGATCGCCCGTTACCGGCTCAATCCCTTCATCGTCATCACCCTGGTCTCCATCGGCCTGGCATTGCTGGCCGGCATGCCGCCGTCCGGGGTGGTCGGCGCCTACGAGGCCGGTGTCGGCAAGACCCTGGGGCACATTGCGCTGGTGGTGGCGCTGGGCACGATGCTCGGCAAGATGATGGCCGAGTCCGGCGGTGCCGAGCAGGTGGCGCGCACCTTGATCGACCGTTTCGGCGAGAAGAACGCGCATTGGGCGATGGTGTGCATCGCGTTTTTGGTCGGGCTGCCATTGTTCTTCGAAGTCGGTTTTGTGTTGCTGGTGCCGATCGCCTTTACCGTGGCGCGCCGGGTCGGCGTGTCGATCCTGATGGTCGGTTTGCCGATGGTCGCCGGGCTGTCGGTGGTCCATGCGCTGGTGCCGCCGCACCCGGCGGCGATGCTCGCGGTGCAGGTGTATCAGGCGTCGGTGGGGCAGACGTTGATGTATGCGATTTTGATCGGCATTCCAACCGCGATCATCGCCGGCCCGCTGTACGCCAAATTCATCGTGCCGCGTATTCAACTGCCGGCGGAAAACCCGTTGGAACGGCAGTTCCTCGAGCGCGAACCGCGCGACAGCCTGCCGGGTTTCGGCATCACCATGGCGACCATTCTGTTGCCGGTGCTGCTGATGCTGATCGGCGGCTGGGCCAACCTGATTTCCACACCGGGCAGCGGTTTCAACCAGTTCTTGCTGTTCATCGGCAACTCGGTGATCGCGCTGCTGCTGGCGACCTTGCTGAGCTTCTGGACCCTCGGCCTCGCCCAGGGCTTCAACCGCGAATCGATCCTCAAGTTCACCAACGAATGCCTGGCACCGACCGCCAGCATCACCTTGCTGGTGGGCGCCGGCGGCGGCTTGAACCGGATCCTGGTGGACGCCGGGGTCACCGACCAGATCGTCAGTCTGGCCCATGAATTTCACCTGTCGCCATTGCTGATGGGCTGGCTGTTCGCCGCGCTGATGCGCATCGCCACCGGATCCGCCACGGTGGCTATGACCACCGCGTCGGGCATTGTGGCGCCGGTGGCCATTGGTCTGGGGTATCCGCATCCGGAGTTGCTGGTGCTGGCGACCGGCGCCGGGTCGGTGATCTTTTCCCACGTCAACGACGGCGGCTTCTGGTTGATCAAGGAATACTTCAACATGACCGTCACCCAGACGTTCAAGACCTGGACCGTGCTGGAGACCATTATTTCAGTGGTCGCCTTCGCGTTGACCGTGGGTCTTTCTTACCTGATCTAGCTCGAACACTCCGATCGCTTTCCTCAAGGCTCATGGTCACTCATCGAGCGCGGCATTGTGCGCGCCGCGGTTGAGTGCCCGTGGCGGACAGCGGTCGGCAAAAACTCAAAAAAAACATAAAAAAATGACCCAGGAGCACCGTATGTTCAAGCGAGCAATCCCCACCGCACTTTTGCTGGCCACCGGTTCGATGTGCGCACAGGCAGCCGATACTGCCGCGCACGGTTTTCTGGAGGACAGCAAAGCCACGCTGTCGATGCGCACTTTGTATTTCAACAGCGATAACCGCGATGGCACGGCAGACCCGTCGAAAACCGAGGAGGCCGCGCAGGGTTTTGTGCTGCGCTATGAGTCCGGTTTTACTCAGGGCACGGTCGGGTTCGGGGTGGATGCGCAAGCGTTGCTCGGTGTGACGCTGGACAGCGGCGCGGGTCGCCACGTGGGCAGCGGCATGATCCCGACTGACGGCGACGGTGCTGCCGACACCTGGAGCAGCTTCGGCCCTACGGCAAAGATGCGCATCTCAAAAACAGAGTTCCGCTACGGCACCTTGCTGCCGAAACTGCCGATCCTGTTGTCGAACGATGCCCGCGTATTGCCGCAGTCGTTCACCGGTGCGCAGGTCACCTCGAATGACATCGATGGCTTGATGCTGACCAGTGGCGTGCTTGAGCACGCGGTGGGCCGCGCCTCGACGGACCGGACTGGTTTGTCGGTGCCGGGCGCCACCCAGGACAGCAACAAGTTCTACTTCGCCGGCGGTGACTACTTCATCACCAAGGAACTGAAGGCGCAGTACTACTTCGCGCAGATGGAAGACTTCTACAACCAGAACTTCTTCGGTCTGACCCATGTGCTGCCGATCGACAGCAAAAGCTCGTTCACCACCGATCTGCGTTACTTCAACACCACATCGACGGGCGCCAACAGTTCCGCCGCCGGCCGCGCACAAGGCTACCGCACCTCGGGTTATACCGAGGACAACAACGGTGAAATCGACAACAACACCTGGGTGGCGATGATCACCTATGTGAACGGTGGCCACTCGGTGTCGCTGGGGCATCAACAGGTGGGTGACGGCAGCAACTTCGTGCAGCCCAACCAAGGCAGCCTGGTCGATAAAGGGGCGGGTGGTGGCAGTGTTTACCTGCCGACGGACCGCATGATCCAGAGCTTTACACGTGCGGGCGAGCAGACGAACTTCGGTCAGTATTCCTATGACTTCGCGCCTTTGGGCGTGCCGGGCCTGAGAGCTTCGATTGCGTATCTGAAAGGGACTGACATCAAGGTTCGCAACGCGGGCGATCAGTCCGAGTGGGAGCGCGATATGACCCTGGACTACGTGCTGCAATCGGGGTCGCTCAAGGGGCTTGGTTTCAGCGTGCGCAACGGCAAGTCGAATACCGATGCGGGCCGTAACGTTGATCAGAATCGCTTTATCATCAACTACACATTGTCGCTGCTGTAATCGCCCACGGGTTTCAGGCGAACACGGCCCTTGTAGGAGCCGGCTTGCCGGCGATTGGGCCTTGAGGTTTGTGTTGTTTTCGCGGACGCCATCGCCGGCAAGCCGGCTCCTACAGGGTATGTGTTGTGTCCGTTGGTGTCAGGCAAGCACGGTCTTTGTAGGAGCCGGCTTGCCGGCGATTGGGCCTTGAGGTTTGTGGTGCTTTTGCGGACGCCATCGCCGGCAAGCCGGCTCCTACAGGTTTGGTGGGGTGTCAGGTGAATACGGACCCTTGTAGGAGCCGGCTTGCTGGCGATTGGGCTTTGAGGTTTGTGGTGTTTGTGCGGACGCCATCGCCAGCAAGCCAGCTCCTACAGGTTTGGTGGAGTGTCAGGTGAATACAGACCCTTGTAGGAGCCGGCTTGCTGGCGATTCAGGCGGCGCGGTGTATCCGTTACGCCGCCATCGCCGGCAAGGTATGCATTGTTGTTACGGTGTCAGGCGCTGGGTCAGCAACGGCAATAGTTGTTCACACGAAGCCTCGATTTTCAGATCGAGGATGTCATCCGCCCGCGTCTTGCCCAGGTTAATCGCTATCAGTGGCTTGCCCTGATCCGCCACCGCCCGGCATAACCGAAACGCCGAATACGCCATCAACGAAGACCCCACCACCAGCAATCCCGCCGCTTTTTCCACCGCAGCCATTGCCTTGGCTGCCGTCACCTGCGCCACGTTCTCGCCAAAAAACACCACGTCCGGTTTCATTCGCTCGCCCGCGCAATGCGGGCAATGCGGTACCTGAAACCGCGCTTCGAATGCCGCGTCGAGCAGCGTGTCGCCGTCCGGCGCCTGCACCGCATCCACGCCGGCCAGGTACGGGTTCTGGGTTTCCATCAACTGCTGGATCGAATCCCGCTCACTGCGCTGCCCGCAATCCAGGCACAGCACCCGGTGCAGGCTGCCATGCAGTTCGATCACGTCGTGGCTGCCGGCCTGGTCGTGCAAGGTGTCGACGTTCTGGGTGATCAGCCCGCTGATCTGTCGGGTGCTTTGCAGGTTGGCGAGGGCTTCATGCGCCACATTTGGCTGAGCCTGACGCACCCGCGGCCAGCCGAGCATCGCTCGCGCCCAATAGCGGCGTCGGGATTCCGGGGCGCTGAGGAATTCCTGATACATCATCGGTTGCCGGCCACGGCGCACGCCCTGGTGGTCGCGGTAGTCCGGAATGCCCGACGGGGTGCTGATGCCGGCACCGGTCAGGACCACGAACGGCTGGTCGGTCATGAACTGCTGGAGCCGGTCGAGTTGTTCGCGGGTGCGGCTGTCGAGCATGTTCAACACTCCGATGGGGCTGGGGTGTTTGAAGGGTAGCATTTAACCTGTAGGAGCCGGCTTGCTGCGGGCGGCGTTCCGACGATGGCGATCTTACGGACGCCATCGCCGGCAAGCCGGCTCCTACAAAGGGCAACGTTTACTTGCGCGCTTCGAGTATCAGGTTGAACGGTGTTTCCGTCGCCCGACGGAATGTGCTGAATCCCGCTTCCGTAAACACCTTGCGCAACCGCGCCTCACCGGCCTGGGCGCCGAGCCCGAGGCCGACTTCCTGGGACAGCGAGTTCGGGGTGCAAATGAACGTCGAGGCGGCGTAGAACAACCGGCCAACCGGGGTAACGTTGTCGTCTAGCTTGTCGTTGGCGAACGGTTCCACCAGCAGCACCGTGCCGTCCGGCTTCAGCGACTCATAGGCGTGCCGCGCCGCGCCCACCGGGTCGCCCATGTCATGCAGGCAGTCGAAATAGCAGATCAGGTCGTAGTCGTCGCCGGGGTAGCTTTTTGCCGTGCCCTGGAAGAACCGCGCCCGCCCGGACACACCGCCTTCCTCGGCGCGCTGGTTGGCGACGGTGACGGACGGCGCGTGGTAGTCGAAACCGACGAACCGCGAGTCCGGGAACGCCTGGGCCATGATCACCGTCGATGCGCCATGCCCGCATCCGATGTCCGCGACCTTGGCGCCAGCCTCCAGTTTGGCGACGACACCTTCAAGGGATGGTAGCCATTTGGCGACCAGGTGCGCCTTGTAGCCGGGCCGGAAGAACCGTTCCGTGCCGCTGAACATGCACGGATGGTGTTCGCCCCAGGGCAGGGCACCGTTGCCGCGCATGGCTTTGACCAGTTTGTCCTTGTCATGGAAAAACGACGCGACCACCCCGATACCGCCCGCCACGTAGACCGGTGAGTCTTCGATCGCCAGCGCCAGGGCTTGTTCTTCGGGCAGGCGGAACTGGCCGTCGCGGTGTTCCATGTAACCGGACGCGGCGTGGGCGCTGAGCCATTCGCGCAGCAGGCGGGGGTTGCAGCCGGTTTTCTCGGCGAGTGTTTCGGGGCTGATCAACTGACTGTCGGCCATCGCCCGGTACAGCCCGAGCTCTTCGCCGAGGATGACGTTGGCGAGCATCGCCGCGCCGCCCATGTCGTTCACCAGTTTGCCCATGAAATCGTTGAGTCTGGCCTCGTCCATCACGTGTGCTCCTTCAGCTGGATCACGGTCCAGGGGCATTCTTTGTCGAGGCATTCGCCTCTGGGCAGTGGTCGTGGAAATGATCAGGACGGTGAGTGCGTCCTGCGTGCAGTAAGTTTAGTCCGCAGGCCGTGGGCTGCCGGGCGGAGCGACGAAAGCCCGCATTTGCCTGATTCACACACGTACCCCTGTAGGAGCGAGGCTTGCCCGCGAAGGCGGAGTGTCAGGCAACGAGGATTTGTCTGAAATATCGCCTTCGCGGGCAAGCCTCGCTCCTACAGGGGGACGTGTGTATCGGAGTGTATCTAACGTCCTGCTCGATACATTTCCCGCAAAACCGGCTCACTGCCGAACACAGCCCAGATACAAACCTGCGATGAACTGCACAGGCCGCTTGGCACCCTATACACCGTGAAGGGGACAACAATGACCACGCTCCAGCCTGAAACCGACCTGACATCCACCCCCGTCGATCGCCTGCGCGTCGACCAATACACCAGCGGCCTCATCGGCCCGAGCCAGCCGATGCTCGGCCCCTTGGCCGACGGCGGCACCCTGATCACCGGCACACCGCCGGGCTGCTGGGGGCCGATGATTACGCCGGCCTTCGAGGGCGGCCATGAAGTGACCCAACCGGTGGCCATTGCCGGTGCCGAAATCGGCGACGCCGTGGCGATCAAGATCAAAAGCATGCGCGTCACCTCGCTGGCCACGTCGTCCGGCGTGATGAGCTTCGTTGAAGGTCGCTACAACGGCGATCCGTTCGTCGCGAAATTCTGTAGCAAATGCGGCACCGAGCACCCGGCCAGCTATGTCGAAGGCATCGGCGAAGATTCGATTCGTTGCAGCAATTGCGGCGCCGAAGTCAGCGCTTTCCGCTTCAGCCACGGGTACGTGATCGTGTTCGATGCGCAGAATCAGGTCAGCCTGACCGTCAATCAGGACATCGCCAACCAACTGGCGGGTAACGCCTCCGAGATGTCGGCGCTGCCGGAGTTCGCCGCCCAGCATTCGATCCTGTCCCTGGCTCGCGCCGACATCCCCGGCGTTGCGGCGCATATGCGGCCGTTCCTCGGCAACATCGGCACCACGCCGTCGCGGGACTTGCCGGACTCGCACAACTGCGCCGATTTCGGCCAATACCTGATCGGCGCCCCGCACCGTTTCGGCATGACGCGTGAGGAACTGCACGCGGCCAAGACTGACGGTCACATGGACACCAACTCGATCCGCGAAGGCTGCGTATTGATCTGCCCGGTGAAAGTCCCGGGTGCCGGTGTGTACATGGGCGACATGCACGCCCAGCAGGGCAACGGCGAGATCGCCGGGCATGCCACCGACTGCTCCGGGGAAACCGAAGTGCAGGTCGAAGTGATCAAGCACCTGACACTGGAAGGCCCGATCCTCCTGCAAAACCTCGACGATCTGCCGCCAATGGCGCGGCCGATGAATGCCCTGCAACGGCAGAAAGTCCGCGAACTGGGCGAGCGTTGGGGCCAGACCGAGATCGAGCAGAGCGGCCCGATCACCTTCATCGGCAGTGGCGAAAACCTCAACGTGGCGGTGGAAAACGGCCTGAAACGTGCCGCTTCAGTCACGGGCCTGCCGTATGACGAAGTGCTCAACCGCGCGACCATCACCGGTTCCATCGACATCAGCCGCTTGCCCGGCACCGTGCGCGTGACCTTCCTGTGCCCGATGAACGTGCTCGATCGCATTGGCATCGGCCATCTGGTGCGCGAGAAATACGACCTGGCGTGACGCCCAACGGCGGCTCTGTACCGAAGTGTGTACAGACCCGCCGGCGATACAACCGCCGCGATTTTCTGCCGGAACGCAACACAGGCCCGATACACCGTTTCGGTTAACTGTGATTACGTTCTGACAACCTTTGAGATCGACATCATGCAGACTTCCAACACATCAACGAAGGCCACCGTCGGACTTGGCCTGCGCCGCGGTTTGATGAAAGACCTTCAAGCCGCCCGCGTGGGCGATTTCGACTTTCTGGAAGTCGCGCCGGAGAACTGGATCGGCATCGGCGGCGCCCATGGCGCGGCACTGCGGGGCCTGGCCGAGCGCTATCCGCTGTCCTGCCATGGTTTGTCCCTGTCATTGGGCGGGCCGGCGCCGCTGGACGTCGGGTTCCTGCAAGAAGTGCGGGTGTTTCTCGATCAGTACAACGTGCCGCTGTACAGCGAACACCTGAGCTACTGCAGCGATGACGGTCACCTGTACGACCTGTTGCCGCTGCCCTTTACCGAAGAAGCGGTGCACCACGTCGCCGCGCGCATTCGTCAGTCCCAGGACATTCTCGGTCGGCGCCTGGCGGTGGAAAACGTCTCGTATTACGCCGCGCCGCAGCAGGACATGGACGAGCTGACGTTCACCAACGCGGTGCTGCGCGAAGCCGATTGCGACCTGTTGCTGGACGTCAACAATGTGTATGTCAACTCAATCAACCACGATTTTGATCCGCAGGTTTTTCTGGCCGGCATCGATTCGGACCGGGTGGTGGCGATGCACGTGGCCGGGCATTTCGATGAGTCCGACACGTTGAAAATCGACACCCACGGTGCCTCGGTGAAACCGGTGGTGTGGTCGTTGCTGGCCCAGGCTTATGCGCGGTTCGGCGCGCAACCGACGTTGCTTGAACGGGATTTCAATTTCCCGGCGTTCTCTGAACTGGTGGCTGAATTGCAGACCATCCGCCGCTTGCAGGCCAAGGGGGTGAACCATGGTTGATTCAGGCCTGTTTCAGCAGCAAAACACCTTGGGGCTTTACCTGCGTGACCCCGATCACTGCGCGCCACCGGCCGGAATGGACGTGGCGCGGGCACAGGTTTATCGCGACCTTGTTTTCAATAACCTCTCGATCTTGCTCAGCGGCACTTTTCCGGTGTTGATCAAGATTCTTGGCGATGAGCGCTGGGGTTCGCTGGTGCGCATCTTCTTGCGGGACCACCGCGCACAAACGCCGAAATTCGGTGAGATCGCCAGGGAGTTTGTCGACTTTCTCGCGTCAGAACCGCCTGCGTTGTACGAGGGGGCGTGGCCGCCGTTCCTGGTGGAACTGGCGCATTACGAGTGGATCGAGATGGTGTTGCAACAGTCCGACGCCGAGCCATTGCCAGCGAGTGATGTCGGGCTGCTGCTGGATCGACCGTTGCAGATTTCACCGCTGGCCTGGCCGTTGGCGTATGCCTGGCCGGTGCAGTTGGTGGGGCCGGACTATCAGCCTGAAACACCTCCGGCTCAGCCGACGTTGCTGTTGGTTCGTCGGGCGGAGGACTGGAGTGTGAAGTTTTCCGAACTGAGCCCGCTGGCCTGGCGCTTGTTGCAGCGGATCGACGAGTTTCCCCAACTGAGCGGACGTGAGCAGCTGGAAGGATTGGCCGTCGAAGCGGGGGCGGCGGGATCGCAGGGTTTCATCGACAGCGGAGCGGCGTTGTTGCGGCAGATGCACGGGGAAGGAGTAGTTGGACTGCAGTAACACCGCACACCTTTGTAGGAGCCGGCTTGCTGGCGATAGCGGTCCAACAATCAACATTGATGTCGCCTGACACACAGCTATCGCCAGCAAGCCGGCTCCTACAAGGAGTCGGGGTGTCAGGAAACAGTGGTGTGTCAGGTATTAGTGGCTTATGTGGCGGAGAAGAAGTACCGCGTCAGGTGAAAGAAGATCGGTGCCGCGAAGCAGATCGAGTCCATCCGGTCGAGCATGCCGCCGTGGCCCTTGATCATGGTGCCCCAGTCCTTGGCGCTGAGGCTGCGCTTGATCGCCGACATCACCAGGCCGCCCAGGAAACCCATCACCACAATCACGAACGACATCATCAGCGACTGCCAGAAACTGAACGGTGTCATCCAGAACATGCAGCCGCCAATCAGCGTGGCCGACAAACCGCCGCCGACCAGGCCTTCCACGGTTTTCGACGGGCTCACCAGCGGCGCAACCTTGTGCTTGCCGAAGAGCTTGCCGAACACGTACTGCAACACGTCACTCAACTGCACGACGAACACCAGGTAGAACAGCAGCAGCGCGTTCTGGCCCTGGAAGCCTTCCAGGTCCAGCAGCAACAACGCCGGCGCGTGGCTGATGCAGTAGACGCAAATCATCACCCCCCACTGAATTTTGGCTGCCCGTTCCAGGAAGGCGTCGGTGTCCTGGCTCAGCACCGCAATCGCCGGCAACAGCAGGAAGGCGTACACCGGAATCAACAGCGTGAACAGCGAATACCAGTGGGTGCCGATCAGTACGTATTGCAGCGGAATCAGGATGAAAAACGCCGAAAACAGCGCGTTATGGTCGCCAGGCCGGGTCGGTGTCAGGGTGATGAATTCCCGGAGCGCGAACAGGGAAATGAAGCCGAACAGAATGACCGTCGCGTTCCCGCCCAGCAGGTAGGACACGAAGAAAATGATCACCATCCCCCACCAGGCATTTACGCGCTGGTTGAGGTTTTCGATGGTCGAGACCGAACCCTCTGTCGTCGCCCGCTTGGCCAGTATCCGGCCGATGATCGAAGCGATCGCCAACAGGGCGGCAATGGCGCCGAAGAACCACAAAAACTTTTCATCAAGATTCATTCCGACAACCTCACAATCGCGTCACGCGCCCGATCCAGAAACACCTGTTTTTCCTCGCCGCTGATCCGTTGCAGCGGATCGCCGATACGGATTGTGCAGATGATGGGCAGGGGGACGTGTTTGCCTTTTGGCATGGAGCGATGCAGGTTTTCCAGGTAGATAGGCACCAGGTCAACCTCAGGGAATGTCTCGGCCAAGCGGAACAGACCCGATTTGAAAGGACCGGGCAACGCCTCGCTGCCGCGCGTGCCTTCCGGAAAGATGATGATCGAATGGCCGGCGCGCACCACGTCGAAAATCGGCTCCAGTACGTTGACGCCGGGCGCGGGGTTGCGATCGATCAGCACCGCATTCAGGCCTTTCTGCGAGATGTATGACAGGAATTTGTTCTTTCCCCAGTAGTCAGCGGCCGCAACCGGTTTCACGTTCACTCGGGCTTCCGGTGGCAGGGCCGCGATGATTGCCAGGGTGTCCATATGGCTGGAGTGATTGGCGAAGTAGATACGCTGGCGTGTCAGGTCCGGCGGGCTTTCCCATCGGGCGGTGACGCCGATCACGAATCGAAGAACAGAAATCAGCGCGTTACTGATCCACATGAGGATTCCCCTTCAGTTCGCGCGAGATGGCCAGGCTTCGCGTGACGCAGGTCGCGGCGGAGCCGATGGCGATGATGACCAGCGCAATCAACAGCACGTAGTGAGTGGCATAAACGCTCGCTTCGACGGCATTCAGCAGCAGCCCGACCGTCATGACTGCCATTCGGTGTTGCTTGGCCATCGGGCCGATGAAGCTCTGTTTGAGACCGATCGAGCCGCCAAACACCCTGACGTAAGCCGTCAATGCCGCAGCCAGCGCGGCAAACCAGCCAAGGTCAGAGTAGCCGATGGCGTAGCCCAGGCCGACAATCAGCAGGCTGTCGGCAATCCGGTCGGGGAATTCGTTGTAGAGGCTGCCGATGTCGGATTTCTTGCCGCCCTCAATCGCGACCATGCCGTCGAAGAGGTTGCACAACAGGCGTAACTGAATGCCGAGGGCGCAGAGGATCGAGCCGATGACGCCCGTGTCGATATTGAGCGCGACGATGCCAGCGAGTGCGAAGGCGATACTGGCCAAGGAGATCTGATTGGGGGAGAGGTCCCTTTTCACCAACTGGTCGGTGACGTATTTGGCCCATCCCGCAGAACGCGTTTTGATGGGTCTTCTGTTTTCATCCATGTGCAATGTCCATATCAGTGATGAGGTACTGCCGAGTACAGCACAGCGGCGAATCACCGACTGCGCCCGACAATATAAAGGCTTTCCTTAGCCTTGGTTCAGGTTCTGTAGGAGCGAGGCTTGCCCGCGAAGAACGATGACACGGTTTTCAGGTAGAACCGTGTCGAGGCCTTCGCGGGCAAGCCTCGCTCCTACAAAGAGCGGGTGGGGAGCTTTAGCTCTGCGCAGAGTCCGCCGCCTTCGCGGTTGCTCAGCGTCAACGACCCGCCGAGGGCCAGCGCCAGTTGCTGGGCAATCGCCAGGCCCAGGCCGGTGCCGCCGGTGCTGCGGTTGCGAGAATTCTCCACGCGGTAGAACGGCTCCATCACGTGGGCGAGTTCTTCTTCGGCAATCCCGGGGCCGCGATCCATCACCTTCACCGACAAGCTGCCGCCAGGTTTCGATTCCACCTGCAGTTCCGCTGCGCCGGCGAATTTGAGTGCGTTGTCCGTGAGGTTCACCAGCACGCGGCGCAAGGCGTGCGGCCGGGTGTCGATGACGGTGTCACTTTTTCCGCTGAGCTGAACGTCTTTGCCCACGTCCTGATAGTCGAACACCAGGCTGTCGAGGAACGAATCCAGATCGGTGCGACGGCTCTCTTCGGTGGCGCCATGGACGCTGCGGGCATAGGCCACGCCTTCGCGCACCAGGTGCTCCATCTCGCCGAGGTCGTTCCACAGTTTGTCTTTTTCGTTGCAGTCGTCCATGAGCTCGGCGCGCAGTTTCATCCGAGTGATGGGGGTTTGCAGGTCGTGGGAAATCGCCGCCAGCAATTGCATGCGTTCTTTGAGGTATGCCGCGATACGCGCCTGCATGGCGTTGAAGGCCATGGCGGCGTGGGCGACTTCGGTCGGGCCTTTTTCGTCCAGGTGCACCGGGTGGGTGTTGGGGTCCAGCGTTTCGACGGCCTGTGCGAGGCGGGTGAGGGGGCGAATGGCGATTCTCACCGCCAGCCAGGTGCACAGAATCATCAGCAACAGTTGACCGAGCAAGACGACCGGCAACCAGGGCGACAACGGCACCATCGACGGACGCACGTCGATGGTGACCGGGCTGCCATCGGCCAGTTTCAGATGGACCTGGAAGTGTTTGACCGGACCGGGAATGTCCGTAACCGTCATCGGGTAATCCTTGCCGATGGCGTCCTTGATCGAGGTCATCGCGATAGGCGTATCGCTCATCGCCGTGCCGGGCGAACCTTCATCCAGCAAATAGCGGTAGTTGCGGCGATCCAGTTGTTGCAGCCAACTCATGCGTTCTTCGGCCGGCAAGCGGTCGAGGATGGCGATGGACGTTGAAACGTCGGTTTCCAGATTGCCCAGCATGGTGTTTTTCGCGCTTTCGTAGCGCTCGTAGTACTGCGCACCGAAAGACAAGACCTGCGCCAGAATCAGACCGATCAGGAATATCAGCGACAGGCGCGAGGCGAGGGTGCGGGGCCACCGCAGGGAAAGGTTCATGCGGGCGCCCCGAGGACTTCCACCGGCAGCGAAAACACATAGCCTTCGCTGCGCACGGTTTTGATGTAGGCCGGTTCCCGTGCGTCGTCGAGCAAGCGCTGACGCAGGCGGCTGACCAGCAAATCGATGGAGCGGTCGAACAGATCGGCATCGCGGCCCTGGGTCAGGTTCAGCAACTGGTCGCGGTTGAGCACCCGTTGCGGATGATCGAGGAACACCCGCAGCAGTCGATATTCCGCGCCGCTGAGCGCGACCATGGTGCCGTCGTCATCGAGCAGATGGCGGGCCGAGGTGTCCAGGCGCCAGCGACCGAAGGCCAGCAGGCGACCGCTTTCGGTGACCACCAGGTTGGGCGGCAGCATCCGCGTGCGCCGCAGCACCGCGTTGATCCGCGCCAGCAGTTCACGGGCGGCGAACGGCTTGACCAGGTAATCGTCGGCGCCCATTTCCAGGCCGATGATACGGTCGGTTTCATCGTTGCGCGCGGTGAGCATCAGCACCGGGGTGGTCTTGTGTTTGCCGGCGCGGATCTCGCGGCACAGCATCAGGCCATCGTCGCCCGGCATCATGATGTCGAGCACGATCAAGTCCACCGGCGTGGTCTCCAGGAACGCGCGCATCTGCCGGCCGTCCGCCACGACGGTGGTGCGCAGGCCGTTCTTCTTCAGGTAGTTGCCTACCAGCTCTCGAATCTCGCGGTCATCGTCCACGATGAGGATGTGATCGACGTGTTCCATGGGGCCAAGCCTCTTCAAATAGGGAGTGCGCACAGTCTATCGAGCCTTTGCCCGCTCGCCCGCCACCCTTTGTATTGCAGTGTATCTGGTGTGTCGGCGGATACACATGGACTTAAAAACCCGGGAATCCAGGGGTTTTGTATCGCTGTGTATCGGCAGGCCCCTTTGATACGTACCGATTTACACGCGCCGCTTCTCGACACAGACGAGATACCTCAGGGCCTTCTAATAGGTTCCATCGAGGCAAACCCAACCGCCTCGGCTCAATTGAACGATCTACCCATTGAAGCCTTGAGGACACCACCATGAACACCAAAGCCATCTACGCCGCTTGCCTGTTTGCCGCCCTGAACATCTGCACCCTGTCGGCCCGTGCCGAAGCCGACGTCAGCGCCAGGACCTACAGCTACGGCACGCACCTGGACATCAAGAAAGTGGTGTCGTTGACACAGGACACCACCAACGCCTGCGGGATTGTCGATGCCCAGCTGACTTACCTGGACTCCCAGAACAAAACCCAGGTGCTGGACTACCGAAAAATTGCTGACTGCAACGAAGACAACTGAGTCCTTCGCTGACCGATTGCCAATCCCCTTTGATACAGGAAGAACGCCATGAACAACGTAACCCGCTTTTTGACCGCCGCTGCCTTCGCCCTTGCCGGCGCCGCCGCTCACGCCAACGCCGCCGTTGAACAAAGCACTTGCGGTAGCAGCACCTGCTTCCAGCTGACCCCGGTGAACGAGCAGGGCGCCAATGATTTGCTGGTACAGGACGGTTCGAGCCGTACGCCGCAAGGGCAATTTCTGGATGAACAAACGGCCTGAAGCAACACCGTTCCCCTGTAGGAGCTGGCTTGCCAGCGATGGCGTCATCACATGCCACTCATATGTGACTGACAGATCGCTATCGCTGGCAAGCCAGCTCCTACAGGGACCGCGTGTGAATCGCCACCCTCGCATTTAATAAGGTGATCCCCATGTTTCTCATCGCTTTCCTGGGCGGCATTTTGACCGTCCTCAGTCCCTGCATCCTCCCGGTCGTGCCGTTCCTGTTCGCCGGGGTCGACCGCACCCGCTCCTCGATCCTGCTCACCCTCGGCGGCATGGTCCTGACCTTCGCCCTGATCTCCAGCCTGGCCGTGGTCAGCAGTGAATGGGTGGTGCAAGCCAACAACACCGGTCGCCACGTGGCCCTGGTCGTGATGGCGCTGTTTGCCCTGTCGCTGATTTCGGCGCGGGTCGGTGGCTGGCTGGCACGCCCGTTCGTGCTGTTGGGCAATCGTCTGGACCCCGACACCCGCAAAATGTCCGGCCCGTTGGGTTCGGTGATGATCGGTGTCGCCACCGGTCTGCTCTGGGCGCCGTGCGCCGGGCCGATCCTCGGCGTGATCCTCACCGGCGCCATGCTGCAAGGCGCCAACGCGCAAACCAGTCTGTTGCTGGTGGCGTACGGCCTGGGCAGCGCGTTGTCCCTGGGCACCTTGATCTTCGCCGGTCGCGGCCTGGTCAATCGCTTGAAAGCGTCGATTCCGGTGACCGGCTGGTTGCGACGCGGTACCGGGTTTGCGGTACTGGCGGCTGCGGTGGTGATTTCCACCGGCGCCGACAAGACCCTGCTGGCCGGCACTTCTTCCGAGGGCGTCAGCAGTATCGAGAAAGGCGTGCTGGAAAGCGTACCGAAAGTGGTCGATTACCTGGTCAGCAAGGTCAAGGCCGATACAAGCCTGGACAATGCCCAGGGTCCGATGCCGTCGCTGTCCGGCGCCGTCGAATGGATCAACTCACCAGCACTGACCAATGAGTCGCTCAAAGGCAAAGTGGTGCTGGTGGACTTCTGGACCTACGACTGCATCAACTGCCAGCACACCCTGCCTTACGTGAAGGACTGGGCGAAGAAATACGAGAAGGATGGCCTGGTGGTGATCGGCGTCCACACCCCGGAATACGGCTTCGAGCGCATCATCGCCAACGTCAAGGATCAGGTGAAAAAGCTCGGCATCACCTACCCGGTGGCCATCGACAACAACTACGCGATCTGGCGCAACTTCGATAACCAGTACTGGCCCGCTCACTACCTGATCGACGCCAAGGGGCAGGTGCGTTTCACCCACTTCGGTGAAGGTCGCTACGAAACCCAGGAGAAGATGATCCAGCAGTTGCTGGAAGAAGCGAAAGCACCCGCTGCGTAACCCGTCAACTCAATGGCTCACAGGCTCCGCGCCGTGGGCCATTGTTCGTTTCTCCTGACTGCGCCGCCACGCTGCGGGCGGTGCGCCGAACTCCCGCCGAAACGCCCGGCTGAATGCCGTATCGGTCTGGTAACCGACCTCCTCGGCGATGCGCATCAATGAGCTGTTACTGCTGCGTAACAGGTTGGCCGCCAGCAACATGCGCCATTGCGTCAGGTACTGCATCGGCGAAATCCCCACCAGTTGCTGAAAGCGTTCCGCCAATACCGATCTTGAGGTGCCGGCGGTGCGCGCCAGTTCATCCAGTGTCCAGGCATGACAGGGTTTTTTGTGCAGCGCGTTGAGGGCGGCGCCGACGATCCGGTCGCCCACACCCGCCAGCCAACCGGTCCGGCCTTCGCCCTGTTCGTGCATGTACAAACGCAGCACTTCGATGAACAACACCTCGGCCAGCTTGGCCAGTACGCCTTCACCACCGGGCCTTGGCGAGCGTGCCTCGGCCAGCGCATAACGCACCGAAGATTCCAGCCAGATCCCGGCGTTCGAGCCGCGCACATTGACCTTTACCACGGCCGGCAACCCCGTCAACAACATGCCCGCCAGCCGCGTATCGCACGCCAGATAACCGCACACCAGGCGCGTGACCGCGCCGCCACCGCCATAACTCAACTGCCGTGGACGGCGCGCGAGCACGACGTCCAGCCGTGCACCGCTGGCCGGCGCGAGACCGGGTTTGGAGCACATGCGGTGGGCATCGCCCTGCGGAAACACCACCACATCGCCAGCCGTCAGCAATTGGGGAGGATCATCACCGAGTTCGACATAGCACTCGCCTTCGGTGATCAAGTGAAAGATCACCACGCGTTCGGCGCCGGGCTCGAGAAACGGTGCGGCGGTGTCCGCGCTCGGTGACTGATAACACCAGGGGGCAGTGAACCTGGCGTTGATGAAAATCGCGCCGACCAGGCGGACGACGCGCAGGGTCTGGGACAGGGCGTCCATGGTGGTGTTCCCCTGTGGGCGGGCAGTTTTTGATTGTGAGCCTGTCGCGGCACAACGCGAAACCTCCGGACGATCGGGCAAGG
The DNA here is from genome assembly GCF_017351735.1 of Pseudomonas sp. FW300-N2A2. Lineage (NCBI taxonomy): Bacteria > Pseudomonadati > Pseudomonadota > Gammaproteobacteria > Pseudomonadales > Pseudomonadaceae > Pseudomonas > Pseudomonas sp. FW300-N2A2. Next base: position 63,254 of record NZ_JACNDU010000016.1, read on the forward strand.
TTGGCCGACGATCGGGCAGGACGCCGATGGTCAGCGGCGCGATAGTTGGCACAGGGTCTGCCGACCCTGTCATCAATAACAAAAATGAGAGGTTGCCATGCCGAAGTTCATCATTGAACGCGAGATTCCGGGTGCTGGAACACTGTCAGAAAGGGATTTGAAAGCGGCTTCGCAAAAGTCCTGTCGAGCGCTGCGCGACTTGCCGGAGGTGCAGTGGCAGCAGAGTTATGTCACCGGTGACAAGCTCTACTGTGTGTACCTCTCGCCCAACGAAGAGTTGATCCGGGAGCATGCCAGGCTGAGTGGTTTCCCGGCCAATCGCATTTCCCGGGTCATGACCGTCATCGACCCCACCACGGCGGAATAAGCCAGGGGCGTTTGAACTCGTAACGGAGCGATTTGATGAGTACTCCCATTGATCTCACTGCCTTGAAAAACCGTCAGATGGCCGCCTGGGCCAGTGGCGACTATGCCGTGATCGGCACCACCTTGCAGATTGTCGGCGAGCAGCTCGCCGAAGCCTGCGACCTGCTTTGCGACGAGCGCGTGCTGGACGTCGCCGCCGGCAACGGCAACGCGACATTGGCGGCCGCGCGCCGGGGTGCCCGCGTCACGTCCACCGACTACGTCGCCGCGCTGCTGGAGCGCGGCGAAGACCGGGCCAGGGCGGAACGCCTGGAGGTGACCTTTCAAGTGGCGGATGCCGAGGCGCTGCCGTTCGAGGACGGCAGTTTCGATGCGGTGCTGTCGACCTTCGGCGTGATGTTCGCACCGGACCAGTCCAAGGCTGCCGCCGAGCTCGCGCGGGTCTGTCGTCCGGGCGGCCGGATCGGCCTCGCCAACTGGACGCCCGAAGGTTTTGTCGGCCAGATGTTCAAGACCCTGGGCCGGCACATGCCACCTCCGCCGGGGGCACAACCACCGTCGAACTGGGGTTCCGAGGCCTGGCTGCATAAGCATTTTGATGAGCGTGAGTTTCTGCTTCAGGTGACACGGCGGTTCTTCAATTTCCGCTACCGTTCGGCCGCGCATTTCATCGACACGTTCCGCACCTGGTATGGCCCGGTCCACAAGGCGTTCGCGGCGCTGCCCCCCGAAGGCGCCCAGGCCCTTGAAGGTGACCTGGCCGAGCTGATCAACCGCTTGAACCGCACGGGTGAAAAATCGCTGGTGGTGCCGAGTGAATACCTTGAAGTGGTCATCACCCGACGCTGACTTAGCCACACAAAAACCTGTGGGAGCGAGACCGGCTTGCCGGCGATGGCGGTGAGTCAATCGACATCAATGTTGGATATGACTCAGTCATCGCGAGCAGGCTCGCTCCCACAGGGGGTTGGGGTGTTTTCAGCAGGATTACTCATCCAACCGTTCGCTGTACACCACCCAGACGCTGCACGGCATTTTGTACAGCAGGTGCTCCACCGTGCTGCCGATCAACCTGCCCAGGCCGCGATGGCCGATGCGGCCCATGACGATCACGTCGATGTCGCAGGCATCGGCGTAGCGGGTCAGGACCTTTACCGGGTTGCCCATGATCATGTGCCGTTGCTGCGGCGCGATGCCGTTGCGTTCGGCCAGTTCGTTGAAGGCTGCTTCCTGGTAGTCGAACAGGGTCCTGGCTTTGCCCGACGAGAAAAACGCCGAACCGTTGTCGAAGCCGAACTCATCGGCGCTGATCGATGACAAGTCATAGGCGTAGACCACATCCAGCTCGGCATTACAGGCGCTGGCCAGTTTTGCCGCTTCGTGAAGAATGCGGTCGTTGAAGCTTTTGTAGTGATCATCACGATGGAACGGGTCGACCGCCGCGACGATCTTGCGCGGCAACGCACGCGCGGCATGGCTGACGAAGTGCAACGGCACCGGGCATTCCCGCAGCAAATGCACGTCGAGTGGCGTGAACATCAGCCTTGAGAGCATCGAATGCGGCTCCAGCGCCTTGATCAGCACGTCCATCGGCTGCTCTTTCAGGTGAATCAGGATTTCCTCCAGCGGCCGTTCGACCCACGTCACTTCGGTGGTGACGTGCACCCCGATCTTGCGCAAGGGCCGCGCCTGGTCCTCAAGCCATTGACGGTGTCGATCGACATAGCCCAGGCGCATCTGCTCCAGGGCCTTTTCATTGACCAGACTGGCGGTCGCCAGGCCCTCCAGATAATCGAACGCAACGATGTGCAGCGCCGCGTCTTCGGCCTTGGCCAGCGCTGCGGCCCTGTCGAAGGCGGGGCTGTGTTCCATCAGGGGTGAGGCGACCAGCATGAAACGTGATTGCTCAGACATGACAAACCTCCCGTGGGTAAACGAGCGTCAGGGTCATTCGACAGGCATTCAACCCTTTGAGTATTGACCATGATCAACCTGTCGTCTGGTCAGGTGGGAGTGGGGCGGGGTGATGAGGCGATCACACTGTGAACATCAACCTTGAGAACAACGCGATCCTTTGTAGGAGCTGGCTTGCCAGCGATGGCGGTCTGTCAGTAACAGTAAGGTTAACTGGACGGACGCCATCGCCGGCAAGCCGGCTCCTACAGGGGATTTGTGGGGTTTTGGAATTTAAATAATCTTGGCGCCGCGTGCTTCCAGCAGTTCGCGCAATACCGAGCGATGGCAGTGCGCTTCATCTTCGCAATAGCAGCCGACGGCCAGCGAGGTGTGATGGGAGAGGGCCGCCAACAGATCCAGCAACTGGCTGGGCGCAGGCTGATTCATTTCAGCCTTGAACTTGCGCTTGAAGCCTTCCCAGGTTTTTTCATCAGCCGCCGCCTTGGCTTCGGCGACTAATTCAGCGCTGGGCGACAGCAGCGGTTGCCACACATCATAAAAATCCCGGCGGGCAAACTCAGCCTTCGGCACGCCACGAGGCGGGCGGCGCACGGTGCCTAACCGAAGGCCTTCATCGGGCAGGCGCGGTGAGCCGAGTCGTACGATATGAATTGGCATGGCTTATGGGTGCCGCGAGCCGTCAAACCATTCCATCGCCGTGCGCCAGATGCAAATCCCCAGGAAGTAGGCCGACATCAGCAACCAGAGCCCCATGACCATCGGGTTGATCACCGGATGGTTGATCACCAGCGACAAGCTGCACAGCAACCAGATGGCCGTCACAGCGATGTTGATCGGCATGAACCGGCGCACGCGAAACGGGTGCAGGAATTTCATCCGGGTCACGGTCAGCAACGCCAGGCCGATGACGGTGAGCAGGGTGATCCACGGCGACGGGGCGATGATGTACAGGCACAGCGCAACCACGTTCCACGCGGCGGGGAAGCCCTGGAAGTAGTTGTCTTTGCTTTTCATGTTGACGTTGCAGAAGCAGAACAGCGACGAGACCAGTATCAGCGACACGGTCAGCAGCAGGGTGTAGTCCGGCAACGGGATGTAACGATAGATAAACAGTGCCGGGATAAACACGTACGTCAGGTAGTCGATGACCAGGTCAAGGATCGAGCCGTCGAAGCTTGGCAACACCGACTGTACGTTGACCTTGCGCGCCAGTGCGCCGTCGAGCCCGTCGACGATCAGTGCGACGCCCAGCCACAGCAGGCAATTGGTGGGCTGGTTTTCCAGCAGGGCGAGGGTGGCGAGGAAGGCTGTGACTACGCCAGTGGCGGTAAAACCATGGGCGCCCCATGCTTTGAGCCTGGCGATGTGTAGGGTGGATATCACGGGGGCGTTCTCCAGAAAGTGAAGCAAGCCAGTCATCACCCTCGTTTATCGGGGGCGGTGGCGAACCGGGTCGGGTTGCAGGTATCGACCGGAAATCCGGGAATAAGGTTCACCGTCTGTAAATCTTAGCTGGGTCGTCAAAAAATACTGTGGATTAATCCTGATGCGCGTATGAAGTCCTTCACTATGGGGTATGTCCTTGTCGGACTGCGTTGCGTCCATTTCGGTAGGGCTGATGGCTGACCTGATCTTGCGGGTGTACTCGGAACCCTTGTGGGAGCGGCGGTGCGACGATTCGACTTGCTCGCGAAGGCTTTGTGTCAGGTGACGAATTTTTTGAGGGTGTACATATCCATTCCTGCGGTAACGGCGGCTATTGGTTTCGCTCTTACAGCGAGTCCCTTTTTCAAACGCCAAAAAGGAACCAAAAGGCTTTGCCCCTGACGTACGGTGGCTCGCCAAGGCTCGCCATGCCCTCGCTCCGGTCCTGCTTCGTGGGCCCGCCGCCATCGGCCATCCCTGGCCGGGGGCGGCTAACCCGGCATCCTTGCCGGGTTGCCCACTGCGCAGAACCTCCACTCGGCCTTCCGACGGGGCAGATCAAGATCAAGATCAAAAGCAAAGCAAAGCAACAGCAGCAGACGCGGTAATTGGCCATGGCACCAATCAACTGTAGGAGCCGGCTTGCTGGCGATAGCGGTGGGTCCGCCAACTTATTTCTCGACTGACCCACCGCCATCGCCAGCAAGCCGGCTCCTACAGTTGATCGTATTTATCCAAACACCTATGCATTTCCCATGTAGGAGCCAGCTTGCTGGCGATGGACGTCAACGATAACGCGGACTGTCTGAATGAACGCGTTGCCCCGACGCTTTTCGCCGGCAAGCCGGCTCCTACAGGGAATCGCGTACGCTTTTGATTTTCGCCACTCATCAGGCCGAGCGTTAATAATGGATACCCACCAAAACGCTTGAACACCACAGACAGCGAAGTCAGCCAAACGGTAATGGCGCAACGGCGTACGAGGACTATCGTTGCCTGACTGGATAACTCCAACCGATGAGGACGTCGTCATGAACACCAGCGATTTGCTCGAACAACTCTTGCGAGCCGGCCAGGGCTCGATGACGCAGCAAGGTGGCGGCGCACCTCAAGGCGGTATGGGCGGCGGTCTTGGCGGGTTGCTCGGTGGCCTGTTGGGCGGCGGTGGCGGTGCAAACGCCGGGTTGGGCGGTTTGCTCGGGGGCTTGCTGGGCGGCGGTTCGGGCATGGGCGGCGCGACCCAGACTCGCTCGGGTGGGGGCACCAACTACGCAGCGTTGGCGTCCCTGGGGATGATGGCTTTTCAGGCGTATCAGGCCTGGCAAAGCAGCCAGGCAGCCGCGCCGCAACAGGCGCCGCGCACCGTGGATCTGCTCTCCGGCCCGGAAGTCGAGGACCACAGCCACGCGGTCCTGCGCGCATTGATCGCGGCGGCGAAGGCCGATGGCCGGATCGACGACGCCGAGAAACAAATGATCAGCACTGAAATCGGCCGCCATACCGATGACCCGGAACTGCAGCAATGGCTGGATGATGAAGTCGCCCGGCCGCTGGATCCCGCGGATGTGGCGCAATCGGCGACGGACCCGGCGATTGCGGCGGAAATGTACCTGGCCAGCGTGATGTTGGTGGACGATCAGCAAGACGCCGAGCGCAGCTACCTGGATGAGCTGGCGGCGGCGTTGCAGATAGATCCGCAGTTGCAGGTGCATCTGGAGCAGCAGGCCAAAGGTGGCGCCGCTTGACCAGTTTTTTGTAGGAGCCAGGCTTGCCGGCGAAGGCGTACTGACAGGCCCCTTCGCCGGCAAGCCTGGCTCCTACAGAGGCTGCGGTGATTTCGGAATCAGAAACGTAACCCCGTGCGCTTCGGCAATCTCCAGGATTCGCGGCAAATCCTCCGGCACCCTCAGCCGGTCCACCGCCGTAAAAAACTGGCCGCCGCGCGGATCGGACACCACGCCAATCATCCTCGCGGTCGCGCTGATGTTTTTGTAGGCATGGATCGACCCACCGGGAATATGCACGTAGCCGCCGGCAGAAACAGTGGTGGACTTGCCCTCGACCGTCACTTCGACCTGCCCGTCGGTAACGTAGAAAGCCTCGTCCCACGGATGGAAATGCAGCGGCGGCCCGCCCCCTTGCACGCCTTCCTGAATATGCATTTCAAAGGGTTTGCTCAAATCGCCGCCGGCGAGAACCGTGATCGCCTCACCCACCACATTGACCGGCCCCGGGGTTTTTTCGGGGGTGATGACGTGAACCGTTCGCATGATTGCTCTCCGGAGGATGTGCCCACTCCCGCTGAGTATATTCACTTGCCAGCGTGCCCAGTGCCCGACCATCTGTCCGTCTGTCAGGGCAGTTTCAACCCCGATTGAATTTTCCCCCGGCGTATCGCTCTGCTGCTCAGGCAATCACTGCCGAGATGCGGCGGCGGGTGGGAATCAAGACGTAGCAGGATCTAAAGCCTGACGCTGACAGAGCGCCTGCGTCGTGGCGGCGAGCAAGACTCGCCGCCACGACGATTATTACTTGCTGACAGCGGCCGCCAGCAGCGGCCCAGCCTGCTCATCGGTGAGTGCCGCATGAACCTCCATGCTCATCAGGTCACTCCATTGCAGCACCCATTTTTGAATCTGTACGGCATCGTCGGTTTCCGCGATGCCAAAACCGCTCGAGCCACCGACGGCATGCCAGCGCCCGAGCATCTTGACGCCGGGGGGCGGGGCACCTTGGGTCTCGAGAAAGCGCTTGATCGCGCTGTTGCGGTTTTGCGGACTGATTGACCAACTGACCATGAATAACATCTGCCACCTCCTGATAGGGATTGGCACCTGTTGCTCTTCGCGCACCTGGCTGGCGCCGGGACCACGGTCACGCCTGTTTCCCGCTTCATCCTGACGGGCTTTAATGTCTTTCTCCCTTTGAGAAGGCATAGCAGCGCGCCGGGATTTGCGTACGACCGCTGATCCTCTTTCGTGGCATTCGGGATTGTTGGGGGGCATTCAGCCGTCAAGTATCGCGCAGCAGGTCGTTGGCGTTGAGCAGTTCGTAGGCGATTTCCGGCCGTTTTTCCAGCCCGCGACGAATCGCGGCCGGGATCGCCTGGCGGGTTTTTCGACACAGCCCCGGCAATTCGCCGATGGAGATGGCGATGCCGCGCATGGTGCGGACTTCGTTGAAGCCGGGGGCGATTTCGACCCGGATGCCCAGTTGTTCGAACATCCGCTGTTGCAGCCGTTCGAGGTCGCTCAGGCTCTGGAGATTTTCCAGGCGGTCGAGCAGGCGTTTTTCTTCGGTGCGGGTCAGGAAGAGGATGCGCAGGTCCGCGCCCGCTTTTTCCAGCAGCGGTTCACGCTCGCAGTTGCAGGCACCGGGCGGGCAGGGTTGGCGGATCGGCATCGACGTGCTCATAGGGGTCAATCATAGAGCGCCCTTTGTGTGTTTGCCCATATGCCCCGACTCTTGCGGATGTACCCGGTCCCTGTAGGAGCTGGCTTGCCGGCGATAGCGGTCTATCCGGCGACTATTTTCTTTCATGTGTACATATCCATTTCTGCGGTTATGGCCGCTATTGGTTTCGCCCTTACGGCGAGTCACTTGGAAGAGCCCCAAGTAACCAAGGGCTCTTGCCCCTTTCGTTCGGTGCCTCGCTAATGCTCGGCATGCCCTCGCTCCGGTCCTGCTCCGTGGGCCCGCCGCGATCGGCCATCCATGGCCGTGCGCGGCTAACCCGGCATCCATGCCGGGTTGCCCACTGCGCAGAACCTGCGCTCGGCCTCTCGAGGGTGCGCTTAGATCAAAAGCTGAAGGCGAGCTAACGCTCGGCCTGATGAGTGGTGAAAATCAAAAGCGTACGCCGATCCCTGTAGGAGCCGGCTTGCTGGCGATGGCGTCTGCCCAGCCAATACATACGTTGACTGATCCACCGCTATCGCCAGCAAGCCGGCTCCTACAGGGGAAATGCGTGTGTATTCGGAACGCATACGTTCAACAGTGGGAGCGAGCTTGCTCGCGAAAATTTTCTGGGCAACGCGTTCATTCAGACAGCCCGCGTTATCGTTGGCGCCCATCGCCAGCAAGCTGGCTCCTACAAGGGAAATGCATATGCATTTGGATAAATACGATCGACTGTAGGAGCCGGCTTGCCGGCGAAAAATGTCTGGGCAACACGTTCATTCAGACAGCCCGCGTTATCGTTGGCGTCCATCGCCAGCAAGCCGGCTCCTACAGGGGAATGCGTACGAGCAAAGAAACAGGTCGGCTGGCAGGCCGCCTCGCTTTTGCTTTGCTTTGGTTTTTGATCTTGATCTGCCCCGTCGGAAGGCCGAGTGGAGGTTCTGCGCAGTGGGCAACCCGGCATGGATGCCGGGTTAGCCGCCCCCGGCCATGGATGGCCGATGGCGGCGGGCCCACGGAGCAGGACCGGAGCGAGGGCATGGCGAGCCTTAGCGAGCCACCGTACGTCAGGGGCGCAGGCGCTTGGTTACTTGGCGCTTTTCCAAGTAACCCGCTGTAAAAGCGGAACCAATAGCGGCCGTTACCACAACAACGGATATGTACACCCCCCCCCAAAAAAAAAGTCACCGGCCTCAAGCAAGCATCGACATCAACCCCCCCTGACGATCAAGTTTGGCCAGCTCGTCAAACCCTCCAACATGCACATCACCGATAAAAATCTGCGGCACGCTACGGCGACCACTGCGGCCGAGCATCTCCTCAAACTTCCCAGGTTCCGATTGAACGTTTATTTCCTGTGCCGCAATACCTCGGCTCGCCAGCAAAATCTTGGCGTTGCGGCAATAAGGGCAAGTGTCAGTGGTATAGAGCGTCACGGTGTTCATCAGCGGTTCTCCCGAATAGACAGTCGTTCAAGCATCGATGGCCGGAAAATCGATCTCGGTCAGGGCGACGTTGTTGAGGTAATTGGTCAAGGTCTGCGAGGCCACGTGAGCGATCACTTCGACAATCTTGCTGTCGTTGATCCCGGCTGCCCGTGCCGCTGCGATCTGCTCGCTGCCCAGGTGGCCACGGCTTTCGGTGATCTGCCGGGCGAGGGTGGCAAAGGCATTGAGCTGTCCGCTGCGGGCGCTGAGGATGTCTTGCGCGGATAACCCGGCCTTGCCGGCAAACAATGTGTGGGCCGCGAGGCAGTAGTCGCACCCATTCACCTGGGACGTGGCGAGGAAGATCGCTTCTTTCTCGGTGGCGCTCAGTGACGTTTTACCGAGGGTCGCAGACTGTTGCAGATAAGAGGACAGCACGGCGGGAGCATGCGCCAGCGTCTTGAAGACATTGGGCAAAAAACCGATTTTTTTCTGCACGCCTTCCAGCAGCGGGCGAGTGGCGTCGGTGGCGTGTTCGAGGCTCAGGGTGTTGATGCGGCTCATGGTGGATCTCCGTAGATGACGGCGCGGTGTGCGCTGGGTACGGGGTCCATGCTAATGACGAGTGCTGGTCTATTGGCTGCAAATCGTCGAGGATATGCGACTGATCGTCCAAATATGCCGCCAGGAGCCTGTCCATGGATCGCTTGTCCACCTTGCTCAGCCATTTCGGCGTCAGCGCCGGTACCTTCCACAGCGGGACCTTTTGCGGCACCACCGGTTTTGATGGTGATCAGGCCTGCGGGCACCTCCATCTGCTGCAATCCGGCGAGCTGACCCTGAAACTGGCCGATGAGCGCGCGATTGAGCTCAACACCCCCACCTTGATTTTCTTCCCTCGGCCTTATCGCCACCGACTGATTGCCGCTGCCACGTCCGACACGCAACTGGTGTGCGCCTCGCTGACGTTCGATGGCGGTGCGGGGAATGCGCTGGCGGCGGCGTTGCCCGATTACCTGGTACTTGATCTCGATGAAGTGCCGACCATGGCCGGTACGCTGGACTGGCTGTTCAACGAAGCCTTCGGCGGCATTTGCGGTCGCGAAGCGATGATGGACCGCTTGTTCGAAGTGCTGGTGATCCAGTTGCTGCGGCACATTCTGACCAATCGCGAACAAAGCCCCGGCATGATGGCCGGTCTCGCCGACCCGCGCCTGGCACGCTCGTTAAGCCTGATGCACGACACGCCCGGCAAGTCCTGGACCGTGGCTGAGTTGTCGACGGCGGCCAACATGTCCCGGGCCAGTTTTGCCGAACACTTTCGTCAGGTGGTGGGGCAGACCCCGGTGGATTACCTGGTGAGCTGGCGCATCAGCCTGGCCCAGAAACGCTTGCGTGAAGGCAAGTCCATTGCCCTGATTGCCGATGAAGTGGGGTATGAAAGCCCTTCGGCGCTCGCCCGGGCATTTCGGCGCAAGACCGGCGTCAGTCCGCGAGAGTGGATGCATGGCGGCCAGCGTCGATAGTTTTTTGTCGCCGGTGTTTCGGCGAGGAAAAAGCAACGCGTTCAGGCCCGTTTTCGGTAGGGCTGATGCCCATGTTTGAGTCGTTTCAAGGAGATAGAGACCCTTGTTGTGATGAGGACTAATTGTCGATTTATTGACGCCATTCTGCCTTGATTTTTATTTTAATTTATTGTTGTGACAGACCATTGACGTGCTGGCTATGTGCTTATAGGCTCCAATCAGCTGGGTAACGAATCCTTCATTCGATATCAGGAACACCCTGTGTGCAGGGAGGCGGGCTTCAATGCGTTCATCACTGGTTCTCAAATCCGTTTTGTTCTGCGTGCTCTTTAATGGTGCGGCCATTGCCACCGCACAAACGGCCAATTTGACCCGTGAAATTAACCGCATGGGCGATGCTTGCCAAGCGTATGGTCCAAAAGCGGGCATGACCGCCGCCGAGCAGGGTGGTGCCCCTTCAACCGTTGCAAACGGTCCTGGTGCGGCAGCTTCGGCCAGCGATATCAGCTTCGCTGATACAGCAAAAAATCAAATCAACAGCCTTATAGAATCCGCCACCAAGGTGGGCGCTACCGTCAATAGTTCTTCCTGTGACGGATTAATGGCGCAACTTGCCGTTGACAAGTTAACGGCAGATTCAGGTACGCAAAGTAAAGTTTTGAGTGGCGGGGATGATGCCCTCACCAATCAATCGAATGCAGTTCCGTTAGCTGCTGCCGCCTGGTTGTTTTCATCCGCGTTATTCGGTTTTGTCATGGTCGCCAATCGGCGGAAGGTGTAGCTAGCTTTTTGTTTTTGCTGGCGATTGTGTGGCGTATTGACACTAGTGATTGATATCAATTTGATCTGCTAGTGGGTTTGGCGATGTATTAGCTGAATGACGGGCTCTATTAAACAGAGTGCTATTAATTTGGCAGGCAGACATCGAGGTCGATATGTTTAACGACAACTTATTGTTAAATAAAAAACTTCCTTCGCCAGCTGTTTCCCGGCAGGCAATAGAGGCGTCAGGCCGACGAAAACCGCACGGCGTTGAGCGCAAAAAACAGCCCCTTGATCGTTTCCTTGACCTAAAAATGAGCAAGAGTGATTTACCCCGGTTTTTATGCAAGACTCTTGGCAAGGCTACTTAGGCGGAGGGATCCCGATGTCGCGTTTCTGGTTACCTGTGGTCTGCGCGCTGGCAGTTATGCCCAGCATTTCCAATGCCGTCGCAAACGATGCTGCATACCGGTTGAGTCCGGGTGACAAGCTCGCCGTTTCCGTTTGGGGCGAAGACAAGCTCAAGCAGGACGTGATCGTTCTTCCCAACGGAAGCATTACCTTCCCGCTGGCAGGGCAAGTCGATGTGGCGGGTCTCGATACCACCGCAGTCGAAGAGAAAATAGCTGCCAAGCTTGTAAAGTACATACCCGATCCGCAGGTGAGCGTTGTCGTCACCAGCACGGATGGCAATCTCGTGTACGTGCAGGGCAAAGTGTTGAAGCCAGGCAGTGTCCATTTATCAGGTCAAACGTCAGTGCTGCAGGTTTTAAGCGTGGCGGGCGGGCTCGACAAGTTTGCCGACAAGGATGAAATCAAGGTCGTGCGACTCAACGGGACCAAGCAACAGATCCTGCCAGTCAATTACAGCGATCTGATGTCCGGGCGTGACATGTCCACCAATATTCTCCTCCAGGCCGGCGATACGCTGGTCGTGCCTTAGACTTGCGCGATGCATTAAGGATTAACTTGCTTGCTCTTCGAACTACCGGGGTTGCCACTGCAACCCTGATCCTGTCGTGTTCCGGTGTGGCCCATGCGGCGACCTGGCAATCATCAATCGCGGTGCCTTCGACTGTCGAGTACGACAGCAATCCACTGTTGCTCACGAGTGGCGAGCAGGGTGTGACCCGCACCATCATCGCTCCCGAGTACGGCCTTGTCGGTACTTCCGGTCGGGATGAGTTTCAATTCGGTCTCGGTGTATACGTCGTGCGTTCTTCCGATACCGACATCGTGACGGACCGTGAAGACCCCCGATTGAAACTGGGATGGCAGCGGGAAACCGAAACGGGCGGTTTTGGGCTCAAGGCCAGGTATGAAGAGAGTTCAACGCTCTCTACTGCCGTTCAGGAAACCGGCGTGGTAGCAGCCGACGGCACGCAAAAGCTGTATACCTTGGGCGGCAACTGGCATACGGCTCTCAGCGAGCGAAGTACCTTGCTCAACGAGACTGACTACACTCATGTCACTTACGACATTCCGACCCTGATCAACTACGACGAACTGGCCACCCGCTTTACGTGGAGCTACGCGTGGAGCGAGCAGACCGAGGTGTTCACCCGTTTGGGCGTCAGGCGCTATGAGCCTGAGAAGGGCTCTGCAGTGGCGTCCTCCTCAAACAGCTATACACCCACGGTCGGCGTGAACTTCCAGCTCTCCGAGCAGTTCAAGGGTACGGTGTACGCGGGCGTCAATCAGGTTTCCGGTTCGGGTGACGGCCCCAAGGGGCAGGGCGGATTGACCTTGCAATACACCGGCGAGCGGTTTGATGCAATCGTCGACGCCGGTCGCAGTACGGTCGCCAGCGGTGACGGCGGGTTCGTCGAGGCGGATAACCTGAAGGGAACATTCAGTTACGCCATCGATGAGATCCGACGCACCGGTTTTGATGCCTCCTGGCAGGACACCAAAGGCCAGACGCCGAACACTTTGCTTAATTACAGTGCCTGGATCAGTCAAGAACTCTCGCCTTTTTGGATTGCGCGCCTATCCTTCACGTACAAGGAGCGTCAGCAGGACGGCTTGCCGGATGCCAGCGCAAATATTGTCGGGATGACACTGATTTACAGTTACCCCGGTCTCTGAAATTCAGTTGTGTGAGAAATATGGCCTCTGAATACGAAATGTCGGTCAACGACTACATCGCCATCGTCAAACACCACGCCGTGCTGTTGATCGTGAGTTGCGCAGCCATACTTGGCGTGAGCATCGCGGTCGCGATGTCGCTGCCGCCCACGTTCGAGTCCTCTGGCACGATCCTGATCGAGTCGCAGCAGATCTCGCCTGAACTGGTCGCGACAAACAACGGCACCTTTGCCGATGAGCGCATCGAGGTCATTCGCCAGCGTGTGATGACCCGGGAGAATCTTTTAGCGATCATCGACAAATACAACTTGTTCTCTTCTCAAGGCCGGCAGTTGAGCGTTTCCGAGAAAATCGATGAAATGCGCAATACGATCGGGGTCACCCTGGTCAGCGCCGCGGTCAAGGGTCGCGGGGAAGTGACGATTGCGTTTCGTCTTTCCTTTGAGCACCGCCAACCAGAGATTGCCAACAAAGTGGCCAATGAACTGGTAACGCTGTTCCTGAATGAAAACATCCGGCAGCGCACCGAGCGCGCCAATGAAAACACAGAGTTCGCAAAGCAGGAGGCGGACAAGCTCGAGGTTGCCCTGAATGCCCAGGACAGTCGCGTGGCGAAATACAAGGAGGAGCACAGCAAATCGCTGCCCGAGAATCGGGAATTGCTCACGAACATGTTGACCCGCGCCGAAAACGACCTCAAGGAAGTCGATCGTGACTACAAGGCTGCCCGTGAGGATTTGCGCTTCAATGAGTTGGAGCTTGTCGCCGCCAATGCCGGCGTAGCGACCAAGCCTGGCGTGGCGGGTGCAGCCGCTGACAAACCGCAGGATCTGGGCAGCCTCAAGGCGGAATACGTCCGTTTGCTGACGCTGTATACCGAAGCCCACCCCGATGTGCGTGCCGTGAAACGCAAGATTGCGGCACTTGAGGCGAACAAGTCGGTGGCGGGGAGTTCGGTAGTGTCCGTCAGTATGGATGTAGCGAAGGCTCAGGCGCGGATCGCGGCCACCGACGCACGTATCAAGTCGCTGGCCGATCAGAAGCAGCAGACGCAGCAGAAAATAGCCGAATACGAAGCGCAGATTATTGAAATGCCACAAGTCGAGCGCGGCCTGATCACGCTGATGCGTGACCATGACAACGCGAAAAAGAAATACGAGGAAATGCGCGCCAAGGAGATGAATGCGAGAATTTCCGAAAGCCTGGAACAGGAAAACAAAGCCGAGCGTTTTGTTCTCCTGGAGTCGCCGCTGATGCCTGAAAAACCGGTACGGCCGAACCGCAAGAAAGTGGTTGCCATGGGCTTCGTGCTTGCCCCTGTGGGCGCTGGCGCATTGGTGATGCTCCTGGAAATGCTGACTCAGCGTGTGCGCGGAGCTGAAGCCCTGGGTAGCGTGTTGGGGCGGCGTGTACTGGTTGCCATTCCCTACATTCACACCAAGGCGGAGCTGGCGAATCGCAAGAGGTGGCGAACGCGCTTGATCATCTGTGGGATAGTGGCATTCGTGATCTTTCTGGTGCTCGTGCACTTCCTCTACATGCCACTGGATCTTTTGATTTTTAAAGCTTTGGGCCGGTTTGCATAAGGAATACAGCCATGGAATTTAACAAGACCGATACCGAAGATGATGAAAAACAGTCGTCCTCGGCCCTCGTGGCCACGCCAAAAGCCATGACCGCAACCGGGCACTCTGCAGGTCTGAATGCGCTCAGTTATGTGCAAACCAAAGTTGTGCCTTTGCGCCCGGATCATCTCGAGCGTAACCGCATTGTGGCGTACAACAAGAACTCGAACATGGGCGGGGCGTTCGATCTGCTGCGCACGCAAGTTCTGAAAATCATGGAAGAAAACGGCTGGCGTACGCTTGCCATCACCTCGCCGACGCCGGAGGCAGGCAAGACGGTCCTGGCGATCAACCTGGCAATGAGCATCGCCCATCACACCACCAAGACTGCATTGCTGGTGGATTTTGACCTGCGCCGTCCGACAGTGGGTGCCTGCCTGGGTCTGCCGATGGATAAATCACTCAACGAATACCTGGCCGACGAAGCGGAACTGCAAGAGGTTCTGGTCAACCCGACCTTGCCGCGTTTTGTCGTCCTGCCGACCCGTAAGCCGATTCCTCTCTCCACCGAGGTGTTGTCATCGCCCGCAGTGACCCATTTGATCAGTGATCTGCGTGAACGCTACAACTCGCGTATCGTGATTTTCGACTTGCCGCCAATCCTCAGCTCGGACGATGTGATTACCGTCCTGCCGAAATTCGACTGCGTCCTGCTCGTGGTCGCCAACGGCATGAACAGCAAGAAAGAGATCGAGGAAAGCCTGCATCACCTGGGCTCAGCCAATCTGATTGGCACGGTGCTGAACAAAGCCGAACCACAAAACCGCTCTTACTACTAGCGCGTCATCCTTCGGCGCGTGGCGCGTTATGCGCCAGCGCCGACTGTCAGTGCCAAGGGTGCTTCTGCTCCCACTTCCAGGCGTGCGTCACGATCTCTTCAAGCGAGGCAAATTGAGTTTGCCAGCCCAGTATTGCGTTGGCCTTTCGAGGGTCGGCCACCAGCCGTGGCGGGTCGCCGGCACGGCGGGGCGCGTCACTGACGCAGAAGTCCTGGCCGGTGACGCGACGCACAGTGTCTATCACTTCCTGTACTGAAAACCCTTGGCCGTTACCGAGGTTGAACGCCGTGCTTGCGCCACCGGCCAGCAGATAATCCACGGCAAGTGCGTGAGCGGCAACGAGATCGACCACGTGGACGTAGTCGCGAATACAGGTGCCGTCCGGCGTGTCGTAATCCCGACCAAACACGGTGATGGATTCGCGTCGGCCCGAGGCCGCTTGCAGGATCAGTGGCAGCAGGTGGGTTTCCGGTTCATGGCGTTCACCCAGCTGTCCTTCAGGGTCGGCGCCGGCGGCATTGAAGTAGCGCAGGCACACCGATTTAAGACCGTAGGCGCGGTCGAAGTCTTCCAGTATCTGCTCCACCATCCACTTGCTGCGGCCATAAGGGTTGATGGCGGCCTTGGGATGTTCTTCGTCGATGGGCACGTATACCGGGTCACCATAGACGGCGGCGGTCGAGGAAAAAACCAAGTGTTTGACCTTCGCGCGCACCATGGCTTGTAGCAGCGTCAGCGTAGCGGCGAGGTTGTTCCGGTAATACTTGGCTGGCTCGGTGACGGATTCGCCGACCTGGATAAATGAAGCGAAGTGGAACACCGCATCAAAATGTTCAGCAGCAAAAACATCGTCCAGGGCTTGCGCGTCGGCGATGTCCAGTTCGACCAGCTTTCCGCCCGGCAAGGCGCTGCGGTAGCCGGTGGAAAAATTGTCTGCCACCACCAGCTCGTGACCCGCACGCAGCAATTGTTTCACCATGTGCGAGCCGATGTAGCCTGCGCCGCCAATCACCAAAAACTTCATCCTGACCTCCTGGAAACTGTTCCTGTGCAAGCGGATTGCAGCGTCAGCGAGTGGCGTTTTTTCTCAAAAACAACCAATTGGACGCCTGCAGGTCGTCGAACTTGATCGTATAGCGTCCATCCACATAGGTTGCGGGCAGTTTCTTCATTTGTGCGAGCGTGCCGTTAGTAAAGAGCGTCAGGCCAGGCGGTGCCTGGAGGCTCAGCGTGCCCTCCAGAGGCTCCACATAAAATGGTGTTTTGTCGTCTTCCTTAGGGATGGCGCGGGTGCCCAATGAAATCAGCAAATCCTTCGATTGTGCGACGGGTGCGTTGTCCAGACTCTGCACCACCACACTGGCATTCGCCGTTTTCACTTGCACCTTGATGTTCCCGAGGCTGATCGATTCGCCGCCGATCCAGCCGGTGACAGCCTGGGTACGGGGTGTATCGATGGTGTAGATGCCTTGTTTCCAGTTGCGCTTGAGCTCGCCCGTATCCGTCGTGGACTCGCTGGCATTGGCGTCCAGCAACGACTGGTCAGGGTCATGAAACACCTTGGCAGTGCTCGGGATAATGCCCGGCTGCAACCAGGCCAGTTCCGGCGTTTGTGGCATGGCGATTTGCAGCTTGCCTATCTCCATCGCCGTGCGCAGCAGTGCAGAATTGGCCGGTGACACGGGTTTGTTGAACAGGGTGTCGGGCGTCGGTGCGAAGACGTACGTCGTGTTGGCTTCGCTGACGTCACCGCGACGATAGAGCAAGGCGGCGGCGGGCAGGGTGGCCAGCATGGCGGGGTCGTTGTAGGCGTGCCAGTTATCGGCCGTTACCCAGTCGCCGTCGAATGATTGCTGGCTGTAGGCATATTGCATCAGCGCGTCCCAGCCTTGGTGGCTGGCGGTGCCGGCGACATAGAGTGGCAACGAGTGGCGGTCGGGTGTCGGGAATGGTTCGTTGTTCCACTCGGTGACGGTCAGGGGTTTGCCTGTCACCTGGCCGGCGGCGATCCAGTCGATGATGCCGTCGGAGGTGAGCGGGTTTTTCTCCAGCTGGCCCGCGCCGCCGTAGCTGTGAACGTCGATGACATCACCGCTGGTCAAGGCCGGCAATGAGCTCAGGCCGTCACCTCCCCAACTGCTGGTGGTGGCAATGGGCACCTTCACGCCGAGGTCGCGCAGATGCTGAATCATCTCTACGTTGAAACGCTGTTCCAGATCGTTAAGGAACAGTTTGGAGGGGCCATGCTCCCACGAACGCCAGGTCAGTCCTTGCGATAGATTGTGCTGGCTGGCAAAGACATCGGCCTGGTTTTTGTAGAGCTTCCAGTGCTTGGGAACTCCCTTGTCTCGCAACAGGGCATTGCCGAAGTGTTGAGTGACGTCGTTTTCGTTGGTGATCAGGACGGCGGCGATTGCCGGCTCGTCTTTGTAGGCGAGGCCGGTAAAGGGATTTACATGGGTCATGTAGGCTTCGGTGAAGCGTTTCATGGCCTGCTGAATGGTAATGTTTACATACGCGTAACCCTTGAGGCTGGCGTTGTTCTGCTCATTTTTTGGCAGCTCATCGAAGGCAAAAATGTTGTCCTTCGGCATAAGGGCTCGCTCGACGTGCATGTCGAGCCAGACATAAATACCTTCGTCTTTCAGGCACTTGATCCACCAGTCGATTTTTTTCAGCGACTGCGCGCTGAGTTGCTGAGTGTCATGCGTGAGGTCGCGCTCGCCAAAAATGTTCGGGCTGACCCAGGGTGAGTCATGGTGGTGCAGTCGCACGAGGTTGAAACCGAGTGCCGACAGGCGTTTGGCTTGCTGCTTGATTGCATCGTCGGACGTTTGGAACAGCGCGTAGGACGTGATGTTGGTGCCCCAGAAACGCGCCGGGGTGTTGTCGGCGAACATCAGCTGCTCGCCGGACGCTTTGACGAAACCGCGCTTGCCCGCAGGTTTTTCGCCAGCATTGAGAAACGACAGATCGACCGGTGAGGTTTTTATGTCGATGTTGTCGTTCGGCCAACGTGTCGGGTCCGTCAGGCCAAAGCGCTCGGTCAGGGTCGGGCCGAGTGTCACGTCACCCGAGACGCTCAAGGTGGCTTTGATGTTTTGCTGGCCGGGCCTGATCGTGCTTTTGTAGAAAAAAGCGCGCACCTCGGATCGGTCGCCGGGTTCAAAATAGACACTCGCCAGTGCCGGCTCAAAACGCATCTCGATGCGTCGTCCTTGTGCGTTTTCCCAGGCCCAGCCGCTGTTGTCGGGGAGCAGCACCGGTTCGCCCATTTCTGCCGCGAACAGTGCCGGGTCAAACTTGAAGACGATGCCCCCGCCCATTACACCCGACTTCGTGCTGTGCGCATCGAGGGCAAAGTTCCAGGTCAGCTTTTGCTCGCCGTCCTTTTGAATCTGCGCCGTCAAGTCGAAGTCCAGGTCTTTGTTCTGGCCTTCCAGGGAGTAACTGTGGGGGGCGTTTGCCTTGAACCGGGACGCAAAATACAACCACTCCCAGTTGCTTCCCCAGAAGGTGAATGTCGATGCCAAGACGGGGCTGCCACCGCGTGTCAGCATCGGCAGGCCGCTGCGCTCATCCACGCTCGCGACCCAGTCCGACGCCCAGCTCCTGAACGGCCAGATGGCAACGCACAGGAGCGCGATGAGCAGCAGAGGTGTGCGGCGAAACAAGCTGGGCATTGGCATTACCGAAGTTGAGGATGGGCACTTACAGCGGTTGCAGGTGAGGTTTGCCTGAGCTTGCGAACCATCTGGACATAGGCAACGCCCAGCCCGGCCACCGACCAATACACCACGGGGATTACCGTGATGCTGCTGACGGTAACGATGGTCACCAATATGCCCGCCAGCGTCGCGAAGAGCGCACGCCCCAGTCGGCGCGTCTCATCGTCCTTGTCGGAGAAAGAACGCATTGCCTTGCGCAGACCGAAGAGCACCGTGGCGAAAAAAGCCACGAACAGTGTCAGCCCGATCAACCCGACCTGCAGCGCCACGTTGATGTAGGTGTTCACGATATCGATGATGCCCTGGCCCTGAATCATGGACTGCATTTCCGGCGTGTTGCGGAAGTCGAAAGCGCCGAACAAGGGGTTGCGCTGGATCACGATCATTGCGTTATCGATCAAGCGTTGCCGGTACGTGATGTTCTCTACTTCGATCGTGCCTAAGAACGGTAGCAGGTCCAGCACTTTTTGCCCGCCAGGCACGACCGCCAGCAAGGACAGGGCGAGCACGCCGACCAACGCCAGCAGAATCAGGCGTTTGAAAGCGCTGCGGCCGGTGGCGATGAAGGTTGCGATCATGACGGTGGCCCCGATCCACGGGCCGCGCGACAGCGGTGCAAACAACCCGCCGACCAGCAGCAGTGCGCCGAGGCGGCGCTGGAACTTGCTGCGCACGTTTTCCTGCAGATACATATAAAAGCCGATGGCTGTGCTGATCACGAAGCCCAGCGCAATCGCCTGGCCGGTCGTGGCGCTGGCGCGCAATGAACCGCCACGGTTCAGGTATCCGGACATTTCCCATTGCATGCCCAAGGCATCGATCAACGCGCTGTACAGCAGCCAGCTGCGGGCAAATTCGAACAGGCCAATAATCGACAACACCATGGAGGCGAGGACAAAGGCCAACAGTGCGTCCTTGAAGTCGCTGAGGTTTTTCAGTGCCCGGCTGGCCACGTAGTACGGCAGAAAAACTTCGATGAACATGTAGAGCACTTGGCGCAAGGTGTCGGTGGGCGTGGTTTCGCGCAGCAATAGCAGGCTCGCCAGCAGGATGTTGGCGGCCAACAGTTTGTCAGGCCAGGTCCGCCCGAATGCCAGCGTGTCTGCACGCTGGCGCAGCACAAAAAACGCCGGCAGCAAAACGCACAAGGACAGCAGGCGAATATGGTTGAGATCGAAAAAGTAGTTGATCACGCCCAAGCCTGGAATCTGCGCCGAGGCCGGCGGGACCAGAAACAGCAGAAAGAAGAACAGCGCGATGGGGTTGCGCTCGCGTTTTCCCGCGACGGTCATGATGACGGCGGCAACGGCTGCATACACCCAGAAGCTGTGCGAGACGAAGACCAGGAGCGTCAACACGAACCACAGATTGCGGCGACGCGTGAAGTCGCTGTAGGGGATAAGGTCCGCTGCAGCCCGGCGTGAAAGGGTAAAAACGATGCCGGCCAGAACCAGAATGACGGTTAACGCGCGTAAGTGCTCAGGCATGAGTTTTTAAACTTATTGAGTGGTGAGCGAAGCATAGTGGATTGCCTGATTGCGGCTATAGTAACGTTCGTGCCACAGAGTCCGGGATTGATGTTATGCCTTCAGTTGATATATCGCCATCGTTGAGCCTGCGCAAGCGAGCGATATTCGCCGGAGCATGGAATCTCGGAGCACTTGTCACCTCTCAAGCCGTGCGCCTGGGCGGCAACCTGATCATGGCTCGCCTGCTGATGCCGGAGATGTTCGGCATCATGATTATCGCTACCACCGTTTCGGTCGTTATCCATTTGCTTTCCGATGTGGGCTTGCGCCAGAACATCATCCAGAGCCCGCGTGGTGACGATCCGGTATTTCTCAATACCGTCTGGACCGTGCAGATCGTGCGCGGTTTTATCCTTTTTGCCTTGACGCTTCTGATTGCAGGCCTGGCCTGGTTTGCGCAGGTCATCAATCTGTGGTCGCCTGGATCCACCTATGCCGCACCGGAGTTGCCGCTGGTGTTGGCCGTTACTGGCTTGTCCGCGCTCATCTATGGTTTTCAGTCGACAAAGGTCGACGTGGCCGTTCGTGCATTCCAGCAAAAGAAAGTCGTGCTCGCCGAGTTTGCGTCCCAGATTTCCGGCCTGCTGGTGATGCTGGTTATCGGCTACTTCACCCGGTCTATCTGGTCGCTGGTGGGGGCGGGTCTGGTTTCCGCCCTGGTCAGTCTGCTTCTGGGGCATTTCTGGTTTAAGGGCCCGCATAACCATCTGCAGTGGGATCGCAGTGCGCTCCAGGAGCTGGTCGTCTTCGGGCGCTGGATATTGTTGTCGTCGGCAGTGGGCGTATTGGCCATGAATGGCGATCGCATCTGGTTCGGCGGCAGCATGTCGGCCGCCGAACTGGGTGTTTATTCCATTGCCGTGCTGATTCTGGGGGCTATTACTCTCGGCGCGCAGAGGCTGGTTGGCGCCGTGGCGTTGCCAGCTTTCAGCGAGGCGGCAAGAAGCAATGACACCGTACGGCTGCGCGCTTTGTATGACCGCTTCAGACTGATTATCGACATCGCCTTGCTGTTTATTTGCGGGCTGTTGTGGGTCATCAGCCCTCTCATCATTCACTGGTTATATGATGAGCGTTATGCCGAGGCCGGCAACATGATGGCCGTGCTCTCACTGTCTTTCTTCATCTTGCGCTATGGCGTGGCGCATCAAGCCTGGCTTGCCTTGGGGCTCACGAAGTACCAGGCCATGGATAACATTATTCGCGCCATCTCGTTATGGGTGTTACTGCCGCTGCTGCTGGCCGTTGGCGGCGTGAAATATGCAATTTGGGGTGTCGCGCTGCATACGTTTCCTACACTTGTGCTAATTGTTTATGTGAACCGTCGTGTGGGGCTGTTCAATCTCAAACGAGAGCTGGCTGTACTGCCAATGGTGCTGGTAGGCGTCGGGTTTGGGGAGTTAGTGTTGGGCCTTGCCAATTGGCTTTGACTTGATTCAAGTCTTTTGCAGTCTTCAATTTCAATGTCGGGGAGCTTGAAGCATGAGTGAACTTGATTTGAATACCTCCGCGATGGGGCGCAGAGAACTCCTCCAGGCGTTCGCTCTATTAAGTCTGGGGGGGATGACATTTGGACTGCCCTCGCTCCTTGCTTCGCCTTCTTCTGAAAAAAGCGGGTTTGTCGTCGTCAACGGCTGGGTGTTGCCGGCCCAGTATTTTCGGCAAACGCGAACATGATCAAAGATTACCAATCGCAGAAAGAACTCCGCGATCATTATGACTTCTGCATCATCGGGGCTGGGCCGGCGGGCATCACGCTGGCGTTGCGCCTGGCCGGGAATGGTCGGCACGTGTTGCTGATCGAGGGCGGGGGGCACGAGTATTCGCAGCCCTCGCAAACCCTTTATGACTGCCCCTCGACAGGCCTGGATGTCTACGCACATGAAACACGCCTGCGCTTTCTCGGCGGCACGTCCAACCACTGGGCGGGGCGTTGCCGTCCCTTCGAGAAGTCAGACTTCGAAATGGCTCCTCCGGTCAAACTGCCCGGCTGGCCCATCGCGTTTTCCGAGATCGAGCGTTATCTGCCAGCGGCCATGGCTATTGTGGATCTTCCGACGGATTCCGGATTCAAGGCCATTAATGCGTCCATGGATGGCAACGACTTTGACGCGGATCGTTTCCTGCTGAGCCCGCCGACACGATTTGCACAAAAATACGCCAAGGAACTTCAAGAGACCGAGGGGCTTGATGTCTTCATCAATTGCAACTGTGTCGATCTTGAGTTCGATGCCAAGACCGGCCGCATAGCCACCATCGTTGTGTCCGATTACGAGAAGCACCGGGAACGAGTGAAGGCAAAGCAATTCATTCTCGCGACGGGCGCCATCGAGAATGCCCGGCAGCTGATGAACAGCGAGTCCCTGGCATCCGCCGGCATTGTCAGCAAGGACGGTTTCGTCGGCAGATGTTTCATGGAACACCTGAACCTCGAGCTGGGCACCTTCATTCTGGGGGAGGGGCAGAGTACCGAGCCTCGGCAGTATTTCACCACCGATGCGTTTGTCGCGCACTTTCAGTCAGGTAAAGGGAACGTTTCTGCTGCGTTGCTGGCGGAGGTCAAAGCCTATGGGCGAACAGCGGCCATCAAGGGTTTTCTGGAGACCCTCGTCTGCGACGTCGGAATGGGGCACAAGATCGATTTCATTACGAATTTCAATTGCCCTGGCGACGGGGTGATTACCACCCTCATCGAACAATTTCCCAACCTTAACAGCCGCGTCAATTTGCTCGAGGCGCGAGATGTCTTGGGGATGCGCAAGGTCAACATCAACTGGGAGCTGGTCCTCGAAGACAGGCATACCATCAAATCGATAGGGCTGGAGGTGGCGAAGTGTTTTGCCGAAACGGGGTTGGGCTTCGTCAAGCTGCATGAGTACGTGTATGACGTCTCTGTGCCACTGAAAGTGACGCCCCATGCTCATCATATGGGGACTACACGGATGGCCTCGGCGCCTGAGTCCGGTGTGGTCGACGAGAACTGCAAAGTGTTCGGCACCGAGAATCTTTACGTGGCGGGCAGCAGTGTCTTTCCTACAGCCGGTGCGAGCAATCCGACCATGCCGCTTTTACAGCTTACCCTGAGGCTGGCAGATCATCTCAATCATCAAGAGGGCCCGGCGGGCAGATATTCCTGATACTACAATCAAAAAAACCGGGGTGTACCTGGCTCTGGCACGGATGAACATCGCAGGATTTGTGAGGCTGACAGGATGATAGGGCTGGCAAGACGTGCTGTAAGTTATTACGTCAACAAAACGGGGCGGGGACGCTGGCTCTTTAAACGGTTTTGTAATCCTGACGGGTTCGAGTGGGCTCGATATCTGGCGCGCTGGGGATCACTGCATTCCGTCGGCAGCAATGTGTGGATCAATGTCGGGTGCAATATCGCTGACCCTTCGCTGGTGCGCCTCGGCAACAACATCGCTTTAGCGGATTGCACGCTGTTCTGCCACGATGGTGCCGTTTTCTTCTCCACTATCTACAACGTAAAACTCGATGCTGTCGGACCTGTCGACATCCGTGACAACTGCTTTGTCGGGCATGCTGCGATCATCATGCCGTGTGTGACCGTAGGTCCGGGCTCAATTGTCGCCGCAGGTGCTGTTGTCAGGAAAGATGTTCCGCCTGGTGTCGTGGTCGCGGGCAATCCAGCGAGGGTCATTTGTACCGTTGACGAGCTGATGAAAAAATTCGAGACGCGCTGCAACGACTATCCGTGGATGGACCTGATCAGAGAACGCAACGGTGCCTATGATCCAGGCGTGGAGCCGGCGCTGATGGCCATGCGAGTGCAGTACTTTTTTGGCGAGTCACCCAAATGATCAATACGCCCCTTGATGTGCTGGTCGTCAACTACAACACAGCGAAGCTGTTGCAGCCGATGTTTGATGCATTGCGCCAGTCAAACAGTGCGGATCTGACGCGCTACTTGATGGTGGACAATGCCTCTGCCGACAATTCGCTGGAGTGTCTGGCCTCCATTTGCCCGGAGGCGTTGCTGCTGGCCAATGACAAAAATGTGGGCTTTGGCCGTGCCAACAATCAGTTGGTTGAACACTTGCAGGGCAAGTACGCGTTACTCCTCAATACCGACGCTTTTGTTGCCGCCGACACCCTGAACAAAACCCTCGAATACATGGAGGCTCATCCTGATTGCGGCGTGCTTGGCGTTCGGCTGGTCGGACGCGAAGGCGACTTGCAACCCTCCTGCCGCTATTTCCCCACACCGTTGAATGTCTTCCTTTCCCGTGCAGGGCTTGAGCGCTTTTTCCCGGTGGTGAAGCGGGTCGACGACATGGAATGGGATCACGACTCGGTCCGTGAATGCGACTGGGTGCCCGGCTGCTATTACCTGATTCGCCGGGAAGTCATCGATCAGGTGGGTTTGTTCGACCCGCGCTACTTCCTTTACTACGAGGAAGTTGACCACTGCAAACGCGTCAAACAGGCCGGTTGGAAGGTGGTTTTTTACCCGCATACCACGGTGGTGCATATCGGTGGTGAAAGCGCCAAAACAGTGGTTGAACTCAACGCGGTCAGTCGACAAATACCCAGGATGCAAATCGAAAGCGAGCTGTTGTACTTCCGCAAGCACCACGGCCTGCTGGGGTTGGGCTGGCATATGTTCCTGGTTTGCCTGGGGGATCTGATTCTGGCGCTCAAGGCGCTGCTCAAAGGTCGTGGCCGAGCCGCCATCGCAGCGTGCTGGCAGCATACGCGTGCCACTTGGGCGCTGCTGCGTGAAACCCGACTCGCTACCCAACCCACACGGTAGGTCAATCAATGTTCGAGAATATACGGGCGGACTTGCGTGCCTATGGTGGTGATTGGGGCGCTCAGGGATTCTGGGTCATGCTGGTTTATCGCTTTGGGCGCTGGCGTTACGGTGTGCGCCCGGCACTGCTACGTAAACTGCTCTCCTTTATCTATAAAGTGCTCTTCAAACTGGTGCAGATCGTGACGGGCATCGAGTTGCCCTGTGAAGTCGTGGTCGGGCGCAACTTCGTCATCGATCATTTCGGCGGCATTGTGATCAGTGGCTATGCGCAGTTTGGCGATGATTGCCGGATCCGCAATGGCGTCGTCGTAGGCCTGAAGAATGTGAACGAGCCGATTGCCCCGGTGATTGGCAATAATGTGGATATCGGCACCGGGGCCAAGGTATTGGGCAACATCCGCATTGGTAACAATGTCGTGATCGGCGCCAACGCCGTGGTACTGACCGACGTACCCGACGACTCGGTGGCCGTGGGTGTGCCCGCGACCATCAAGAAAAGGAAGTCAGTAGAAACAGAGGAATACTCATGAGTTATCCGAAGGCCTGTTTCGATGGCGGCGCTGAGTGAGCGTCATGACTACCGGCATGGGTGTCGTTGTGATCGGTCGTAATGAAGGCCAGCGGTTGCAGCGTTGCCTGGCGTCGCTGGTTGATGCCGCGCAGCAGGTCGTTTATGTCGACTCCGGCTCAACCGATGGTTCGGTGCCAATGGCGCAGGCGCTTGGCGTCGAGGTGGTCGAGCTGGATATGAGCATCCCCTTTACCGCTGCACGCGCGCGCAATGAAGGATTTGCCAGCGTGCAACGCGTGTTGCCTTCGCTGCGTCATGTGCAGTTCGTCGATGGTGATTGCGAGGTCGTCGGCGGCTGGCTGCCAAAGGCGCAAGCCTTTCTGGATGCGCACCCTGAGGTGGCGGTGGTGTGTGGGCGGCGCCGTGAACGCTTTCCTCAGCATTCGATTTACAACCTGTTGTGCGATCTCGAATGGGACACGCCGATAGGCGAGGCCAAGGCCTGCGGGGGCGATGCGTTGATGCGGGCTGACGCCTTCGCCGATGTGTCGGGGTTTCGCCCGGATCTGATTGCCGGGGAAGAGCCCGAGTTGTGTGTGCGGCTGCGTGCCAAGGGCTGGAAGGTCTGGCGGCTGCCTGAGGAAATGACCCTGCACGATGCGACCATGACCCGGTTCGGCCAATGGTGGAAGCGAACCCTGCGCGGCGGCTACGCTTTTGCCGAAGGTGCTTATTTGCATGGGGCGGCCCCCGAGCAGCATTGGCTGCGTGAGTCACGCCGCGCGTGGTTCTGGGGCCTGGGCATTCCGCTGGCAACTGTTCTCGCCAGCCTGGTGCTGGGAGGGGCTGGCCTGCTGTTGTTGCTGGTCTACCCATTGCAGGTCGTGCGCCTGGCCCGTCGGGGTTCGGGATCCGCGCGGGAAAACTGGTTGCAGGCATTCTTTCTGGTGCTGGGAAAATTTCCCGAGATGCTGGGGCAATTGAAGTTTCTTTTGAACAGGTTCGGCGCTCGCAAGTCCGCGTTGATCGAATACAAGTGAGACTTAAATGAATAACTGGCAACTGCTGAAAAACGCGTTTTCTTTGCATGCTGGTTATTCATTGAGAGCCGTGAAAAACAAGCTCGAATTAATGATTTTAGTGGCAAAGAACTGGGCTGACCTCAAGCTGTTCACCGGGCGCATGTCGAACGCTTTGGGCAGCGCCGGTTTTGCGAAGTTGGGCGGGGATTGTGTGGGGGTCGTTCATTGGCCCTACATCAGCAAAAGCTGGAACCCTCAGGACCGACTGAGTGTGTTGGCCTCGCACTATGAGGTGGTGACGAAAAGCTGTCCGCAGCTATTGCTGTTTGGTCGAAGTGAAAGTCTGGTGTTGAGTGACTTGTCGGCCTTCGCTGCCGATTGTTCCCTGGTGCTGGATCGACCCATTTGGTTTATGCGTGAAGGCGAGCTGGTGTTGAACCTGTTTCAGGGTGATTTACGCATTGCATCGATTGCGTTCACCTTGTGTTGCACCGAGGGTGAGCTGTGTATTTTCATCGGTGCCGTGCAAGGGATTCACAAAGGGGTAGAGAGCGAACGCTCCCTGGACATTTACCGGGAGCTGACAAAAAGTTTCGAAGGTCTTCGGCCACGAAGCTTTCTGATTGAAGTCATTAAATACATCGCGACCCGGATTGGCGTTGAAAGGATCTACGCAGTAAGCGACGGGTTCCGTCATCACCGGCACGCCTATTTTGGTGCTGAAAAAACCCAGGACCTGGCGGCCAATTACGATGTGATCTGGCTGGAACATGGCGCGACGCCGTCAGCGCGGGAAGACTTCTTTGAAATCCCCATGGCCCCGTCGAGCAAACCGCTTGAGAGTATCGCGTCGAAAAAACGCGCCATGTACCGCAGGCGTTATGAGTTGCTGGAGGACACGTTCAAAAAGATAGATGACGTGTTGATTGGCAGTTATAGCGACCCGCGTGGGGCTGATTGACGTTCCAGGCCACTGAACTACTGTGGGATGCCCCGCTGTAATCATTCACCGCAACGACAGCCAAGCTTGGTGCTTATGCGTATCGCTTACTTCATCAATCAATACCCCAAAGTCAGCCATAGCTTCATTCGTCGCGAGATTCTGGCATTGGAGCGTCAGGGCTTTGAAGTGCAGCGCATTGCCCTGCGCGGCTGGGATGCGCAGTTGGTGGATGCCGAGGACGTGTCCGAACAAGCCCAGACCCACTATGTGTTGCAGGGCGGAGTCAAAGCGCTGGCAGGGCCGGTGCTGCAAGTGCTGCGCGCTCAGCCTCGACGCTTTTTTTCGACGCTGTGGCTGGCGTTGCGCATGGGCCTGCGTGCCGATCGGCCGTGGCCGTACCATGTGATCTATTTGTTCGAGGCGTGCCGGTTGTTGTCCTGGTTGCAAGTGTTCGGCGCCAGGCATGTGCATGCGCATTTCGGCACCAATTCAACCGAGGTGGTGATGTTGGCCCGTGCGCTCGGCGGGCCTGCGTACAGCTTTACCGTGCACGGCCCGGAAGAGTTCGACAAACCACAATTTATCCATCTGGGCGAGAAAGTCCGGCGCGCGGCGTTTGTCGCAGCGATCAGTTCCTATGGGCGCAGCCAGTTGTTTCGCTGGGTGGAGCATGCGCATTGGGAAAAGGTCAAGGTGGTTCACTGCGGCCTGGAGCGGGCGTTTCATGAGGTGCCGGCTGTCGCTGTGCCGTCTGTGCCACGGTTGGTGTGCGTGGGGCGCTTGTGTGAGCAGAAGGGGCAACTGTTGTTGCTTGAGGCGGCGCGAAAACTGGCGGCGCAAGGCGTGGTGTTCGAGATCGTACTGGCCGGCGACGGGGAAATGCGTGCAGAGATCGAAACCCTGATTACGCGGCATGGCTTGCAGGCGCAGGTGCGCATTACCGGCTGGATCAGCAGCGATCAGGTGCGGGCGCAAATCCTGGCGGCGCGGGCCCTGGTGTTGCCGAGCTTCGCCGAGGGCTTGCCGGTGGTCATCATGGAAGCCATGGCCTTGCGCCGGCCCGTGCTGACGACCTGCGTGGCGGGCATTCCCGAACTGGTGCGTCAGGGCGAGAACGGCTGGTTGTTTCCCGCGGGCGCCGTGGATGAGTTGGCGGTGGCGCTGGCCGACTGCCTCGCGCAACCTGTCGAGGTGTTGCAGCGGATGGGCGATGCCGCGTATCAGCGGGTGCTGGAGCGGCACGATATCGATACCGAAGCAGCCAAGCTGGCTGAATTGTTCAAGGCGCACGCATGATCACGTTACTGGGTTGGCTGTTCAGTGCACTGCTGATACTCATCGTCCTGCCGGTGTTTGTGTTGTTCGTGCAGGTGCTGCTGGCCAGCCTGCCGGTGCGATCGCTTGCACCGGCGCAAGGGTCGCGACCGAGGGTGGCGGTGCTGGTGCCGGCTCACAATGAGTCCTCGCTGATCGTCGCGACGTTGAACAGCATTCTGCCGCAACTGCTGGCGGGCGATCGCCTGGTGGTTGTCGCGGACAACTGTACTGACGACACGGCCGCGCTGGCCCGCGCCGCGGGTGCCGAGGTGGTGGAACGCAGCAATGCTCAGCAGCGAGGCAAGGGTTATGCACTGGACTTCGGGGTGCGTTACCTGGCCAGCGATGCACCGGACGTGATGATTGTTGTCGATGCCGATTCGCGGGTGGGTAAAGGCTCGATTGAGCGTTTGGCACTGTGCTGCATCGACTCCGGGCGTCCAGCACAGGCCCTGTACTTGATGCATGCGCCGGCAGGCTCCGGGTTGAAAGTGCAAATTGCCGAATTCGCCTGGTGCGTGAAGAATCAGGTGCGAGCGCAGGGATGGGCCCGACTGGGGTTGCCTTGTTCGTTGATGGGCTCGGGAATGGCGTTCGTCTGGCGGGATCTGGCGTTGATCGAATTAGCCAGTGGCCACATCGTCGAAGATTTGAAGATGGGCCTGGATTTCTGCCGAAGCGGCAAACCGCCCCTGTTTTGCCCCGGTGCGTTGGTCAGCAGTGATTTTCCGCGCAGCGACGAAGGCCTGAGCATCCAGCGTACACGCTGGGAGCATGGTCATCTCGGGGTCATCCTCAGTGATGCGCCAAGGTTGCTGTTAGAGGCTATCCGCAAAGGCAACTTGAACCTTCTGGCAATGACCGCGGATTTACTGGTCCCGCCGCTGGCCTTGCTGACGTTGCTGCTGGTGGTCGCCTTCAGCCTCTCATGGCTGGTGGTGTTGCTCGGCGGCGCGTTGGCGCCAGCCTTGATCGCGTCTTTCGGGCTCGCACTGTTGGGCGTGACTGTCTTGCTGGCATGGAGTCGGTTCGGTCGCGGGATCATCGCGTTTTCAGCCTTGTTGTATGCGCCGTTCTACGCGTTGAAGAAAATCCCGCTGTACATTGGTTTTGTGCTCAAGCGCCAGGTCGACTGGGTGCGTTCGAAGCGAGATGACACCTGATGAGCCCCTTATCCTGGCAGCAAAACTGGCAAACCATCCTGCGCAAACTCAGGGTGGTTCGTGATGCCGGTGACGAACAACAATTGATTGATGTGTTGTCCCGGTCCGAGGGGACGACAGTGCTTGGATTCGTCAATGCCCATGCCATGAACCTGGTGACGGCCAACCCCGCTTATTACGACGCGCTGTCGGCGGCCGACGTGTTGTTACGGGATGGCTCCGGCATGGCCATCCTGTATCGCCGACTCGGTCTCGAACCGGGGCTGAATATGAACGGCACCGATTTCATCCCCAAATTACTGGCCGCCTACAAGGGCCGGCGCGTGGCGTTCTGGGGGACTGAAGAGACCTTTCTGGCCAACGCGGTGCGGCATTGCGAAGCGGTGTTTGCGGTCAATGTCGTCTCTGCTCACCATGGTTTTGCAGGGGTGGATGATTACGTCAACCTTGCCCGTCAGTCACTGCCGGAACTGGTGGTGCTGGGGATGGGCATGCCCAAGCAGGAAGTCGTTGCCGCGAGACTGGCCGCCAGTGGCGTGCCATGCCTGGTGGTATGCGGTGGGGCGATCCTGGATTTTCTCGGCGGCAAGGTGACGCGTGCTCCGCAATGGGTGCGTCGCCTCGGTTGCGAGTGGGTGTTCAGGCTGCTCAGTGAGCCAAAGCGTTTATTCACTCGCTATATCGTGGGTAACCCAAAGTTTTTGTTACGCACACTCATTTGTCGAAGTTCCTGACGTAACAGGAATTTGACGTCAGTTTTAATATTCGGGCTGCCTGAAAAGCACGTCTGAAATATCTTGCAAAACTCTGCGCCAGCATCTTTACTCACCCTTGTATTACCGACTCGGTGGATGAGTTGGAGCGTTTTTTTGTTAAGGTTGGAGACGAATAAATGACGTCAGAAAATCTTGATTACAGAGAGTGAATGGCGAGTTTCTCGCAAGAAAGACAGCTGGACGTACATTCAAAAAACAGCGCACATCATATTGGTAGTTATGGTTTGCCGCATATTTTGAAAAGCGTGGTGAGCTATCGACTCTCATTTCGAGTGTTTGATCTATTGGTTTGAAAACTCAAATGAACGCTTCTTGATGTGTGCTAATAAGCAAATGAACGCATATATATCAAAACTGATACACAAGTTAATGTCGCCTTCCATGCGATTTGAGCTAAGAAAAGCGCTCTCCTGGTTACGTGATATAGCCGCGCGCGCCTGTGTTTGGCGCTGGGAAATCGCCAGGTTCAAACTGCGGGAAGACAGCCGCTACGACATTCTTTATGTGGGCAGAAAATCCCAGCGGGAATTTGTGAAGGTGCTCTTGGGGGCTGAGACTCAGGGGGTTGATAACCTGTCGAAATCAGACCGCACGGTCGTTGTCAGTGACATGCCGAGCTGGGGTGCATTGTATGTGCCGCAATACCTGAGTGCTGTCGTGCCACTGCGCAGATCCATTGATGAGATTACGGCGCGATACAACACCGAGTTACGGCGCAATCTACGCAAGAACCGGTTGCGCTACGGCATGAAGCAAGCATTGAACGATGATGAGATTGAAACGGCGGATCGGGAAATGCTTCAACCCTACGCCAGGGCTCGTCATGGCGCAGCCGCCTCGCAAATTGCATCACATGAAGTTCAGCGGGTGGCTAAAAGAGCCGGACGCCTCGATCTGGTGGTGTTGGAAGACCAGGTTGTTGCCTGCCATCTGGGGTGCGTCGTCACTCGCGCGGGCAAGCGCTATTGGAGCACCGTGCGTTTTGGCTACCCTGACGAGGTGTTTTCAGATGCCAGGAAATTACGTGAAGTCAATTCCATCACCACGTTCATGGCGCTTGAGTGGGCGATAGAAAACGGATTTGATTACTACGATATCGGGACGTGTCTGGCACGTCCGGACGACGGGCTTCTTGAGTGGAAAAGAAGGCGCGGCGGTGATGTCGATACGCTGGGAAACCATGGCTACGTGTTTGTTCGGCTGCCCAGGACCGGCGCTGCGCAGTTTCTGTGGGAGACACCACTTTTTGCTGTTGAAGGCAAACATCTGACACTTCATCTTGGAATACCCGAGGGGCCAAGTGATGAAGAAGTTGCAAATCGATATCGTGAAATGGGCTTTGGGGGGCTATCCAAACTGTATCTCCATTGTTCCAGGGAGCCGGACACCGCGCTGCTCGATAACTTGCGTAGTCGCTATGCTCATTTGAAGTCGCCGCCCATTCTGCAAACTATTCTCTGCACTTGAGATATTGAAAAATAGTTGGCTGTAAATACTGTGTAATCATATTGCGCCGGGGGTGTCTATGTCGGAATTCAGCGCGTTGGCAAGTAGCGGCCCGGCGAAGTGGAGCCTGGCGGCTTATAAACACCTCTTTAAAACACGCCTTGCCCGGAAACCAGCATTAACGCTGCAAAGTATGGCGGTGAAAACCTGGGATATTGCGCCGGGTGAAGTCGCGTTTGCTCAACCCGCCTTCTTTCTTCCCAATCAACTTGAGCGTGTGACGGGATGGGAAGAGCAACTTTTTTATCCCCATGAACATCCTCGTCGCACAATGGAAGGCGTCGGTCGTGTTGAACATGGACCGACCCGGGGTTATTTGCTCAAAGATGTCTGGATGATCGATGGCGCGCTCTACAAAGGAAACGCCAAATCCTGGTTGACGCCTGGCGTTGGCCGGCTGCCAGGGGTTCGCGTCGAAAACGAAATCGAGCGCGGCGCGTTGTATTGCACGGCGGGGGGCAACAAGTGGTTTGGCAGTTGGCTGACGGACGATTGCCTGACCTATTCACTGGCCTGCAACGAAGGCGTTCCAGTGACCACGGCTCCCTCCGCCAACATTGTTTCCACCACCAGGAACGGCATCCTTCACACCCCCGGTTATGAGGACTGGCTTGGCATGAAGCCGGTTCGTTTACGTAATGCGTTTTTTCGTGAACTCGTGATCTTTGACGACATAAGTCAAAATCGCCACAAGCATCTGCGCTTCCGTGCAATGGGCGAAAAGTTGCTGTCCCACGTCAACACGAGCGCTCATCCAGGCGTGTTTATCCTGAGAGGTGGTCGCGGCGATTTACGCTTGTTGCGTAACGAAATGGAGTTGGCTGAGCGTCTGCGTGATCGTCGGGGTTTTCGCATTCTCGACCCGGCGCTGTGCGATGTTGCGACCATTGTCGCGACCTGTGCCGGTGCAAGAACCGTGATTGGGGTCGAGGGCAGTCAATTGATCCATGGGGTTAATGTATTGCCGCCGGGTGGTTCGCTGCTGGTGTTGCAACCTCCTGAGCGTTTCATCTGCTATTTCAAGTACCTGACCGATCGTGACCATCAACACTTTGGTTTTGTCGTCGGTACTCCCGCGGGCAATGGTTTTACTATCGACCCCGATGAGGTCGAGCGCACGCTGGACCTGTTTCCGTCATCGTGCGGCTTAGTGTAGGAGCGAGCCTGCTCGCGATGGTCGTTAACGATAGCGCGTGTTAACTGGTTAAACGCGGTGGTCGGTCGTCCATCGCGAGCAGTCGAGCGTCGACCGGCTGCTCCTACAGTTCACTACGGATTAATAGGCCTGTTTACCGGAGAAGGCCGATACCGTCCGTAAAAGAATGATGAAGTCGAGCCAGAGCGACCAGTTGTTGATGTACTCGATGTCTGAGTCAACCCGGCGAATCATTTGTTCTACATCTTTCGTTTCACCACGAAGGCCCCGTACCTGCGCCAGCCCGGTGATACCCGGTTTAATGTTATGTCGCGCAAAGTAGCCCGAGACATCGGGCGAGTACTGCACGTCGTGTTGAATCGCGTGCGGGCGAGGCCCCACCAGCGACATTTCGCCCATCAACACGTTGAACAATTGCGGCAGCTCATCGAGGCTGGTTTTGCGAATAAAGGCGCCCACCCTGGTCACGCGTGGATCATTCTTTTGTGCCTGCTTGACGGTGCCGTCCGACGGCTGATGGACCACCATGCTTCTGAACTTCCAGATACTGAAAACTTCGCCGCTCCACCCCATGCGTTGCTGACGAAAGAACACGGGACCGGGGCTATCGATCTTGATCGCAAGGGCAACTAACGCCAGCACTGGCGCCGCAAAAAGCAGGATCAGGAAAGCGCCGACCTTGTCTTCGAGATTCTTCAGGAACAGTCGCATCCCCATCAGCGGAGTTTCGGACAAGGTCAGCACGGGAATGCCGGCAATCTCGCGAACACTGTGGTTGATCAACTTCAAGGCGAAAATGTCAGGCACCCAGTTAACCCTGACGTGTTTATCGAACAGGCTTAAATAAACCTTCTGGATAACTTCGGAGCCGCCCACAGGGGTCACAAAATAGACGGTACGAATGGCGTGTTTGACAACCAACTCATCAAGATCAGAGATGTTGCCCAGTATCGAAAGGCGTGGTGCGCCTTCCACGCCTTCCTTTGCCCAGTCATCGTCCGCGCCAATCAACACACAGCCAACGATGCGTTCACCGAGCCAGGGGTTGTTACTGATTTTCTTGTGGAGGTAGCTCGCCAACTCGCCCGAGCCAATGATCAGCGAGTTTTCCAGTTGCGTCGGGTGGGCCAGGAATTTCTTCTGCATTTCCCGTGAGGCGAGGTGCAAAAACAACTGGGCGAAATAGCCAAGAACAAATAACTCCCCAACCAATAGCCGCGAATACCGTTCGCTGGTTTTGGTCAAAAAAGCCATGGCAACGAGAAAACCAAAGGTCGCGGTCCATGCCTTCAGAAGCTTGAAGGCTTTGACAGTGAACCCGACATTGCTGCGGTAAATGGCATAGTGGTCGTACACGACGGCCAGCGCGCCAAGCAGCAGCAGGAGCATGATGACGTAGTCTTGCGAGATGAAGCCGAT
Source organism: Pseudomonas sp. FW300-N2A2 (assembly GCF_017351735.1). Classification (NCBI taxonomy): domain Bacteria; kingdom Pseudomonadati; phylum Pseudomonadota; class Gammaproteobacteria; order Pseudomonadales; family Pseudomonadaceae; genus Pseudomonas; species Pseudomonas sp. FW300-N2A2. Next base: position 98,418 of record NZ_JACNDU010000016.1, read on the forward strand.
GTGATAATTGATCAAGAACCACGCAACACCGGTTACCGCAACGCAATCGAGACCGGCCTGAACAACGATACTGGTACTGCTTCTTCGCTGGAGAACGGAACGGGTACTGTTAGGCTCAAATATCATCTTTAGACCTCATTTGCTTTCCCTTGCGCTCGGTAATGACGAGATTCAGGTCAACACAGCCCTCATTTGAGAGCCTCAGCGTCACCGACAAGCTGCTCATACTTGTGACAGGTTTGCACCCTCAAATGCGTAAATCCGGTGAGACGAAGACAGGTGCTGTCACTTTAGCACCACTGTGCACACATTCATTCTATAGCTACGGATTCAGACAACATCCATAAATAAAAATGCACTCGGATACAAGGTGCCGGGCAAACCACGGAGAGACGCCTGCACGGCGTTTGCCGCAAGGTCGTCTTGTTATCGCAGAGGAGAGTTGGCGCAGCGGAAGGGCGGGGGAACGGGCCCCCGTTTTTGCAATGACGGCTTTGGTTCAAGCCGTTGTCAGTTGTTCATCCCGTCTTCAATTGCGATGCCTTGCGCACGCATTTGCTGGATCAGTCCGGCGCGGGTGCCGGGGAGGTTGAGCATGGTTTCTGCGCGCAGTGCCGCCACTTCGTCGGCGCTGTAAGGCTGATAGTCGGCTGGCGTGCTTTTGCCCGCCATCCCGTCGGCACGGATCAACCAGTTGAGCAGGTCGGCCAGTTGCGCGTTGTCCAGCGCGGACTGCGACATGCCCGGTACGCGCACGAGAAACTCGCGGCCGCCCGGCACTTTCAGAAAGTTGCCGACAAACCCCGCCATCCGGGGCGTGTCATTCGCGGCAGAACCCATGCCATTGCCCAAGTGGCAACCGGCGCATTGCAGTTGGTAGTTCACGCCAACGCTGTAACCGGCCTGGGCAATCGGTTTTTGCAGGGCTTCATTGCCCGGCGCATGCCGTTGCGCCGGGTCCGGGATGGCCCTGGCATGAACGAGCGGGGCGGTCATGGCGCAGACAAGACCGAGGATGAGCAACCTACCCATAAGCAGCACCTCCACCTGTGCAGGTAAAAAACGGACCTGTAGGAGCCAGCTTGCTGGCGATAGCGTTTTCAGAGACGCCATCGCCGGAACGCCGCCCGCAGCAAGCCGGCTCCTACAAATAGCCAACCACAATTAGGCGTTAAACCGCGACGCCACGAATGATCGAAACGGTGCAGTGGTAGATGTGCGATTTGGCGGCCAGGCACCAGTTCACATCGTTGTTGTTGAACGGGCGATAGGCCGGTTCTTCACTGTCGTTACGGGTGCAGGCGCACTGCGCACAGCTCTGCTTACCGCAGCAGTCGTTGTACGAAATGATGTAATCCTTGCCGTCGGCCGGGTTGCGGCAGGTGCCGATCCAGGTCACTTGCGACACTTCCGTGCCCGGCGGACAGGACGTCACCGACCCTCCGCAGCAGCTGCACAAAAAGCCATCGATGGAGCAGTAGCGCCAATAGTCGCAGGTGTTCGGATCACCCGGGTCACCGGCTTTCGGGTTATCGGCGGCCAGGGCTTTGCTGGTGCGGTCCAGCGGCAACAGCAGCGGCAACGCGGCGCCGGCAACCATCAGAGAACCCATGCGCGACAGCAGTTTGCGCCGCGAAGTGGTGTCGGCAACACGACGAGTCGAACGCTCAAACAACAGATCCAGCAGTTTCATGAAAGTCTCCTGCCTTATCAGTGGCTATGGCCGTGGCTATGGTCGTGTGCATGCGGCTGGCTGTTGAGGTATTCCTGCAGCGTCGCGCTTTTCAGGTGCTCGACTTCGAACAGGCTGTCCAGGTGCTCGCGGGAATTGACCAGGCCTTTGGCGCGCAGGGTGCCGGTCTTGTCGATCAGCGCGGCGTACGGCAGCTTGCCGATCTGGTAGGTCATGCCCACTTCAGGCCCGACCACATAAGTGGCGTCTTCCAGTTTGTGTTCGGTGATCAGCTTTTGCTGGGCGTCCATGTCGCCATCGCTGATGAACACTACGTCGAGGCGATCGGCCTGTTCCTTGGCGATGGATTTGATCGCCGGCAGCAGCGACTTGCAGATCGGGCAGGTTGGCGAGAGGAAGAACAGCAGTTGCGATTTCTCGCCGGCGTAGCCGAAGTTCACCGGGCGCCCTTTGCGGTCGGAAGCGGTGACCTGTGGCGCGGCTTCATTGACCGCCACGCCCTTGTCCATCATCAATGCACCGGCCGGGGCCAGACGGCCGTGCAGCACACCAATCTGCCGGACCAGGCCCATGACGGCAAACGCCACGGCCACCAGCAGTACCCAGAGCAGAACGTTGGAAACGATTAAGCCTTCCATTGATCACCTACCAATCAGTTTGAGCAGAAGAGGGGAGTTCGCCAGCAAGCCATCGGCTGCGGCGTAAATCAGCAGCGCGACAGCGCTGGCGGCGACAGTCACGAAGCCGTCGAAAAAACCCAGTTCACGAACCACCGGCGAGACACTGGCCAGCAACGCCAGCGCCACCAGCGCGCTGTTGCGCAGCAGCAGAACCGGGCGCAGTGGTTGGGCCTGGTCCGGGCCGGCACAACCGCAATCGATATCGCGACGGCCGCGCCACAGGTTGATGCCAATGGCCGCTGCATACAGTGCGATCAGGCTGGCGGCGCCCAACGCTGCCCAGGCACGGCTGACCGGTACCAGCAGCGCAAAGGCGATGGCCAGTTCAACCACCGGAATCACTCGTGCGACGGGGCGTACGGCCACGTCGGGCAGCAGTTGGTAGTCCGCCAGTTGCCGGGTAAAACGTGCCGGTGCGCGCACCTTGTGGGTCGCGGCACTGGCCAGCAACACCGCGATGGCGAGGGCGCTGGCAATGATGAAGATCGGATCTAAGTGCATGGCCGAACCTCGGTTAGTAGCTCATGACCTGAGTCGCGGTTTTCGCGACCTTCGCCATGCTGCCGGTGAGCGTGTTGGTCTTCAGGTCGAAGATCTGCAAACCGCCTGCAACGTCGGCGCCCAGCAGCAGCGGCTTGTCGTCGCCGGTGGCCTGCATGCTCCACACCGGAACCGGTGCCTCCAGCGTGGCGACCTTCTTGTGGGTTTTCAGATCAAACGCCCAGATCAGCGGGCTTGGGTCTTCCCACTTCATCGGTTCGTGCGCGTCGTGCATCAGCACGTACAAGCGGTTCAGCTTCGGCGCGACGGCCATCAGCTGCCAGCCGCCCGGTGCCCAGCCGGCCTTCTTTTCCTCGTCGCTGGTCAGCGACCAGGACGGCAGGATTTTCGGTGCGTCGGCCGAGAAATCCACCGGGCGCACGGTGCCCGTGGTGGTGGTGAAGTAATAGGTGTCGCCGACGTTCACCGCGCGCTCCACCAGCTTCTCCGCGTTCGGGTCGAAGAACGGCGTGCGGCTGCGTGCGGTTTCCTGGCCCTGATCGTTCAGCGTGATCACTTGCAAACTGCCGTCGCCGCACAGCGAGGCGAAGCGGCGATTGCCGATCGGGTAGTTGAGCACGCAACCGGGAATCGCCAGTTCGGCGGTGACGGCTTTGGCCTGGGTGTCGACCACGGTCACCGAGGTCGACGGGGTGAAGTTGTAGACGTAGACGAAGCGGTCATCACCGCTGGTCTTCAAGCCGTAGCGTTGGGTCAGCGACTCGGCGCGCTTGTTCGGAATCAGCACTTCCCAGGCCGGCGACAGGGTCGAGCTGTCCCACGCGGTCAGCACGTCGGTGCGGGTGCCACGGGTGCCGCGCGAATACCAGATGTCGGCGCTGTAGAGGGTTTTCTGATCGTGGCTGAGCGTCGAGGGCGCAGCAAAACCAGTCGGCACCATGCCGAGCACGCGCTTTTTATCGGGGTCGACCACGGTGACACGGCCCGCCACGAAACTTTCGAATTCGACGTCGACGATAAAGGCCCGATGAACTTCCGGCGGAAATGCCAGAACAGTCTGGCCGATCGTGTCAGCGGGCAGATCCGCGCTGGCATTGTTCAAACCCAGTACCAGCAGGCTGAGACTCAGCGCTGACTGTACGGTGATCCTGGTGGCTCGCATTAGGGGGAACTCCCTGAATTATTGTTCGTGCAAATCGCAAGTGCATTGGCAGATTTTTGCAGTTCGATTCTGCCTCGCTGGCAGAAGGGGGGAATTGCTGTGGCTGCCAAGCGTTTGTGTGTCTGTGCCAGTCTCGAAAAACCGGCTGCACACACCGCAATTGCAAGCCAAAACCACTGACCTGTAGGAGCCAGGCTTGCCGGCGAAGGCGTCCTTGAGTACGCCTTCGCCGGCAAGTCTGGCTCCTACAGGTTCGTGGTTTGATTCAGGTTCTTCGGCGGTGTCAGGCGGGAGTTGCGAGGGGCAGGGTGAAGGTGAAAACAGCACCGCAGGGCTCAAGGTTTTGCGCCCAGATATCGCCGCGATGGCGGCCGATGATGTTTTTGCACAGTGCCAGGCCAATGCCGTTGCCGCTGACCTTGGAGGAGAAGAAACCGTCGAACAGCTTCTCTTGCGCCTCGGCCTGAATGCCGCGACCGCAGTCTTCGATGCGCACCAACGCCACGTCGTTTTCGCGGCTGGCGTGAATGCGCAGCACCCGTCGTTCAACAGGCAGATCGCTCATTTCTTCAATCGCGTTGAACGCCAGATTAAGAATGACCTGACCGATCAGCACCTTCTCGCAGCTCACCCAAAGCGGCGCGGGACTGGCGACAATCTCGACGCGGACCAGGCTCGGATCGGCGCGCAGGCTGATGAAATAGCGGGTTTCGCGCAGCAGTTCGTTGAGGTCGATCAGCTCTTCGGCCTGCTCCAGTTTGACCACGTAATCGCGCACGCTTTTGATGATCAGCGACGCATGTTCGATTTGCCGCACGGCGTTTTGCAAACCCCAGGCGACGCCCTGGTCCGTGGTGGACTCCTTGCCCAGGCGAATCACCGCGCCTTCGATGAAGTTGCGGGTGGCGGCCAGCGGTTGGCTTAGCTCATGAGCAATGGCCACGGCCATTTCACCCATGGCGTTGTAGCGCGCCAGGTATTCGAGTTTCTGCTCGCTGACCCGCCGAGCTTCTTCGGCGCGCACTTGTTCGGTGACGTCGCGAAACAGCAGCAGGTGGCCGACCAGGTCATCTTCGATCTCGATAAAACGACACGTCGCCTCATGCCAGCGCCATTCACCGTCGCGGCGTTGCAGGTGGTAGTGCACGCGGAATGGCGCATGTTCCGGGGTCTCGCTGGCCAGCTGTTGCAGCAGCCGGCGGCGCGAATCGTCGTCGCACCATGACAGGAAGTTTTCGCCGATCAGCGTGTGTTCTTCGCTGTTGAGCAGGTGCGCGCCGGAGTCGCTGATAAAGCGGATATCACCTTCAGGGCCGAGCACCGCGACACCTTCGGCGAGGTCCTGCATGAATGCCTTGAGCCGGCTTTCGAAACGCTTGAGGTCGCGCTTGACCTTGTCCTCCCTGGAGATGTCGCGGAACTGCACCATCAGCACATCGCGACCTTCCAGATGCACCAGCGTAGCGACGGCCTCGGAGAGGATTTCCACGCCTTGCTTGGAGCGATAACACCACTCGATGGCGCGCTGGCCCGTGCGCGCTGCGCCTTCCAGCCAGCGCAGGCCGACCGAGCGCCGGTACTTGGGCGCGTCGCGGGTCATGTCCGGGGCTTTCAGCGGCGTCAGTTCTTCCAGGGTAAAACCCAGCGCGTCGAGGGCGGCGGTGTTGGCCCAGAGGATCTCCTTGCTCTGCGCATCGTGAAGAATGATGCACAGCGGCATGGCTTCGATGAGGGTGAAAAAGTCGTGCGGTTTTGGCAGGTACATCGCGCAGTCCTGAGGAACCGGTGAAGGGAAAGTATGGCTTTTTATACCCGCTTGCGCGTGGGGATGCGCTCAGAGGTAACCGGGGGCGGGCTAGGGGATTCCTTTAGTGAAGAGGCTGCACGCACCAATAGTGGCGACCCGACGCGGTTTTTACACTGGGCCTCAATGCAAGGGCAACGACCTCACAGCCAACAATCTTCCCTGTGAACGCGAACCCTTGTAGGAGCCGGCTTGCCGGCGATGACGTCTTCAAGAGCGCCGCCAGATTCAAGGGCCTCATCGCTGACAAGCCAGCTCCTACAGGGAATCGCGTCGGTCGTTACCCATGCCACATAACGCTCGCCACGCCTCCCGGCAGGCTGCGGCTAATAACAATTAAACGGAGAGAAGCCCATGCTGCGTTCAGCTGTCGCGGAGAAAGACCCTCTGCCAGGCGTCGACGGCAACACCGTCCACCGTCAGGCCTTTGAGCAGGTGCTGGCGGAAGTGCGCCAGCGTCGCGATGAATTCGACGCCGGTTCCCACGTGCCACGGGACATGATCGAGCGCTTCAAGCACGTGGGCATCTACCGCGCCGCCACGCCGAAATGCTTCGGCGGTGACGCCCTGGCGCCGGCGCTGTTCCTGCAAATGATCGAGCGTATTTCCGAAGCCGATGGCTCTGCGGGCTGGGTCGCCAGTTTCGGCAGCGCCGGCGTCTACCTCGCCGCATTGCCGCCGGAAACCCTCGCCGACATCTACGCCCAAAGCCCGGACCTGGTGTTCGCCGGAGGCCTGTTCCCGCTGCAACCCGCTGAAGCTGTCGAGGGCGGCTGGCAGGTCAACGGCACCTGGAAATTCGCCAGCGGCTGCAAGGGCGCCGACTTGCTCGGCGTGGGGATCGGCGCGGCGGGTGGCAAGCCGCGCACCGCGGTGTTCCGTGCGGATCAGGTCGAGATCATCGAAAACTGGGATGTGGTCGGGCTCAAAGGCACCGGCAGTCACGACCTGCGCGTCAGCGACAAACACGTCGACGAACGCTGGACCTTCATCCGTGGCGGTGCCGCGACCATCGACGAGCCGCTGTTCCGCTACCCGTCGATTGCCTACGCCGCGCAAGTGCTGGCCGTGGTCAACCTTGGCCTGGCCCGTGCCGCCCTCGACGAAGTCAGTCGCATGGCCGCCGGCAGCGGCATCACCGGCGCACCGAAAATGGCCGACCGCGCCTACGTGCGCATCGAGATCGCCAAGGCCGAAGCCCGACTGGCCGCCGCCCGTGGCTTCTTCTACAACGCCACCGAGCAAGTGTGGAATTCGATCCTCGCGGGCAACCCGGTCACCGCCGAGCAAACCAGCCTGTTGCGCTTGTCCGCGATTCACGTGTCCCAGGCGGGCGCCGCCGTGGTGCAGAGCGCGTACAGCCTCGCAGGCACCACCGCGATTTACCTGCGCCATCCGCTGCAGCGCTACCTGCGCGATTCGATGGTGGTCACCCAGCACGCGTTCCTCAGCGAAGGCCTGTACGACGGCGCCGGCTCGGTGTTCCTCGGCGTGCCGCCGTTCCCTGGCTACATCTGAACCCACTCTTCAAGGATCAATATTCATGTCCCAGACCACCCAAGAACCGCTGCGCGTCGTCTTCTGCATCGGCATCACCCAGAACTTTTTCGACCTGCCCACCGGCGAAGGCCTGAGCGTGTGGAAAGGCTTCAGCCAGATGATGGGCTCGCTCGGCGCCATGCCCGGCATCACCGTACTCGGCGCGATGGACGATGACCGGCTGATGGTCGGCCCGTCCAACACCTCGCCGTGGACCGTCTACATCATGGCCGACGTCGACTGCCACCAATCGGTGATCGATGCCTGCAACCTGTTCCGCACCACGCCGGTAAACGAGTACAGCCTGTGGCGTTACGCCAAGGTCGAAGCGCGCATCGGTCGTCCACTGACCATCCCCGATGCCGCCAGGGTGTAAGCCATGAACGAGGCCTTGTTGCAGCGTCTGGCGACGCTCGAAGGGGAGAGCCAGGTGCGCCGCTTGATGGCGCGCTACATGGACCTGTGCGACGTGCCGAGGGCGATCACCCACGTCAGCGAGCTGGCGCAATTGTTCTGCATCGACGCCGTGTGGGAAGGCGTCGGCAGCGTCACCGCACAGACCTTCGGCCAGCACTGCGGGCGTGAGGCGATTGCGGCGTTTGTCGGCGGCTACTTGCCGCCCTCGGAGCACTTTCACCTGAACCTGCATTACCTCACCAGCGAGTCGATCCTGGTCGACGGCAGCAGCGCGCAGGGGCAGTGGATCATGCAGCAGGTGTCCACCTACGCCGATGGGCGCAGCGAGTTGTTCGGCACGCGCTTGAACATCGATTTTCGCTGTGTCGAGGGTGTCTGGCTGATCGCGCATTTCCGCACGCAACGCTTGTTCAATTCGGACCTCTTCACCTCGGAGTCGGGCGCATGAGCACGTTTATCAGCGAATTTTTACTCGGTGGCGACGGCAAGCGGGTCGCGATCAAGGACTCGATCGACATCGCCGGGCATCCGACGCGCTCGGGCAGTCGTGCCTTCGCCGATGCTGAACCGGCGCTGCGCAACGCCGACGTGGTGGACGCGATCCTCGACGCAGGCTGGCAAATCGTTGGCAAAACCAATATGCATGAGTTGGCGTTTGGCGTGACCGGGATCAACGACTGGACCGGCACGCCGATCAACCCGCAAGCGCCGGACCGCGTGCCGGGCGGCTCTTCCAGCGGTTCGGCCGCAGCGGTCGCCGCCGGTCTGGCGGACATCGCCATCGGCACTGACACCGGCGGTTCGGTTCGTGTACCGGCGGCGTGCTGCGGCATTGCCGGGTTGAAACCGACTTATGGGCGAGTCAGTCGGGTCGGTGCGCATCCAGCGGCGTCCAGCCTCGATTGTGTCGGGCCGTTTGCCGCCGATATGGCGGATCTGATCGCGGCGATGCAAGTGATTTGCCCAGGCTTCCAGGTGCAGGGTTTGCCCTCTGGCAACGCGTCGGTGGGTTTTCTTGAAGTCGACTGTGACCCGCATCTTCAAGCAAGCCTCGGCGCCGCCGCCGACCGTGCAGGCTGGCGTCGTAGCCAGCTGCACCTGAGCGATTTTGAAGCCGCGTTCGCCGCCGGCCTCACCGTGATCAATTTTGAAAACTGGGCCGCGTTCGGCCACATCACCGGCAAAGGCCTGATCGGCGCGGACGTTGAGCAACGCCTGCTGGCCGCGAGTCGCACGAGTGCGGCGGACCTGGCGCAAGCGGAGAAAGTCCGCGCGCGCTTCAGCCAGCAAGTGGACGCCGCGCTGGAAGAATTCGCGGTGCTGCTGTTGCCGACGATGCCCAGCCTGCCGCCGACGCTGATCGAAGCCCGCAGCGCCAGCAAAGCGGTGGCCGGCATGACCCCACTGGTGCGGCCGTTCAACCTCAGCGGCCATCCGGCGCTGACGGTGCCGGTGGAACTGGAGGGCAGCGGATTGAAAGTCGGCCTGCAGATTGTCGGTCGTAAAGGTCAGGACGAGCTGGTCTGCGCCTTCGGTGCGCAGTTGCAACAGAGCATGGCCGGCGAACGGTCGACCCCTAACAAGAAATCATAAAAAGCCATGAGGAGAACCGCATGAGCACTCATGAATACCGGCTGATCGCATCATCGAAAAGCCCGGACGAACTGGTCAGCCACGACCGCGTAGACGTCTCGCTGTATAACGACCCGGCCCTGTTCGAAGCCGAGCTGGAAAAGATTTTCTACCGCACCTGGGTGTGGGTTGCCCACGAAAGCGAAGTGCGCAACAGCGGCGACTTCAAGACTGCGACCATCGGCCGTCGCCCGGTGATTGTGGTGCGCGACAAGAAGGGCAACATCAACGTCCTGGAAAACCGCTGCCGGCACCGTGGCGCCACGGTGTGTGAAAAACACAAAGGCAACGCCACCGGTTTCACTTGCCCGTATCACAGCTGGTCGTACGGTCTGGACGGCAAGCTCCGTGCGCTGCCGTATCCGGACGGCTACGAAGGCATTCTGGAAAAGTCCGAACTGCCGCTGACCAGCCTGCGCGTGGAAAGCTACGCCGGCATGGTGTTCGCCAGCTACAACGACGAGATCGAACCGCTGGAAGATTTCCTCGGCGGCGCCAAACACTGGATGGACCTGTTCATGAAGCAGGGCGCCGGTTTCCCGATCAAGACCCAGGGCGAACACAAGTTCAGCTTCAAGGGCAACTGGAAGATCCAGCTGGAAAACACCACCGACGGTTATCACTTCCCGATCGTGCACAAGTCGTTCATGTCCTCGGTGGATGAAGAAACCTCGGAAATGCTCTCGTTCATGACTGACGAACAAGCGGTCACCCATTCGCTGGGCAACGGCCACAGCGTGATGGTGATGGTGCCGGAGCATGTCGATCTGGATCACGACGACGGCACCGAACAGTTGCAGGAGCGCTTCGCTCACGTCACTGAAGAGCTGTCGAAAACCATGGAGCCTGCGCAAGTCCGTCGCATCGTGCGCTCGCTGCACGGCGCCGGTTTCAACCTGAACCTGTTCCCTAACGTCGCGATGTCGATGTCGTTCTTCCGCGTGCTGCGCCCGGTGTCTGTGACCGAAACCGAGATCCGCCACGTTGCCCTCGGCATGGACGGCGGCCCGGAAATCGCCAACCGCGAACGCATGCGCATTCACGAGCACTTCCAGGGGCCGTTCGGTTTCGGCAGCCCGGACGATGCCGAGGCCTGGGACCGTGTGCAGCGCGGATCCTACGCCGGCGTCGATGCGCCAATCCTGGTCAACCGCGGCCTCAATCGCGAAATCACTGCCGAGAACGGCGACAAGGTCAGCCACGCCACCGACGAAGGCGGCATGCGCGGTGCCTATGACATGTGGAAAAGGATGATGAGCCAATGAGCAATCACGACACCTTGAACGGTTTTTCCGGCCCGTTGGCCCAGGCCATCGAATTCATCTGGCGCGAAGCCGAATTGCTCGACCACAAGAACTACGCCGAATGGGCGACCCTGTGGAGCGACAGCGGCAAGTACATCGTGCCGATCGACCCGGACACCGAGGACTTCGAAGCGAACCTCAACTACGCCTACGACGATGCGCGCATGCGTGACCTGCGCATCGAACGCCTGACCGCCGGCTATTCACCGTCGGCGGTGGACGCGGCGAAAACCATCCGCACGATCTCGCGTTTCCGTCTGGTGGAAGCCGCCGGCGACATCGTCGAAGTCAACTCGGCGCAGTTGCTGTACGCCTACAAGCGCGGCGTGCACACGCCGTTTGTGGCCGACCTGAACCACCGGATCCGTTTCACTGATGGCGTGCCGACCCTGGAGCGCAAAGTGGTGCGGCTGATCAACTCCACCGACAGCCTGAGCGCGCTCGGCTTCCTTCTGTGAGGGCAACATCATGAGTCGAGTAGCCCTTGTAACAGGTGCCTCGCGCGGACTGGGCGAGTGCATCGCCCGCCGTCTGCACGGGGCGGGTTATCGCGTCGCCCTGGCGGACGTGCGTCTCGAGGGCGTGCGGCGACTGGCTGCCGAGCTGGATGCCAGCGGTGCCAGTGCTGTCGCCATTGAGCTGGATGTGCGCAGCAAGGCCGACTTCCAGCATGCCCGCGACGTGCTGGTCGAGCATTGGGGCGGCTGCGACATCCTGGTGAACAACGCCGGCGTGTCGAAAGTCGCCGCGTTGATGGACATCACCCCGGAGGAGTTCGACGAGTCGATGGCGATCAACCTGCGCGGCACTTTTGTCGCGTGCCAGGTGTTCGGTGCGCACTTTGCCGAGCGTGGTTTTGGCCGCATCGTCAACATCGCCTCGCTCGCCGGGCAAAACGGCGGCACCGCCACCGGCGCGCATTACGCTGCGGCCAAGGGCGGCGTGGCGACGCTGACCAAAGTCTTCGCCCGTGAACTGGCCCCGCAAGGCGTGACGGTCAACAGCATTTCGCCGGGGCCGCTGGACTTGCCGGTGGTGCGCGAAACCGTGGCCCCGGAGCGTCTGGAACAGATCCTGAAAATGATCCCGGCCGGCACCCTCGGTGATCCCGGCTACATCGCCGACAGCGTGTTGCTGCTGATCGCCGATCACGCCGCCTCCGTAACCGGCGCGTGCTGGGACATCAACGGCGGCCTGTTCATGCGCTAAACAAGGCCTCACACACAACCCTGTAGGAGCCGGCTTGCCGGCGATGGCGTCCACGTTGGCGATGCAAATCTCAAGACCGGAACAATCCCTTGTAGGAGCCGGCTTGCCGGCGATGGCGTCCACGTTGGCGATGCAAATCTCAAGACCGCCATCGCTGGCAAGCCAGCTCCTACAGGGGGCCTAACAAACGTCCCAAAAATCAACCGTATTTCAGGTGATGCAATGATGAAGGTGAAGATCGAAAGGATCGTCGACGAAGCGCTGGATATCCGTTCCTTTCGCCTCGTGCGCAGTGACGGCCAGCCGCTCGACGCCTATGAACCGGGTGCCCACGTCGACCTGACCGGGCCGACCGGGGTGACCCGTCAATATTCGCTGTGCAGCCCGCCGCAGGACCGCCGCGCGTATCTGGTAGCGGTAAAAAAAGAAGCACAGTCCCGTGGCGGTTCAGCGGCGCTGCACGAGGTGGAAGAGGGCATGGAGCTGGAAATGGGTGCGCCGCGCAACCTGTTCCGCCTCGACCCGACGGCCACCGAGCATGTGCTGTGCGCGGCTGGTATCGGCGTCACGCCGCTGCTGAGCATGGCTTATCGGCTGAGCGAAAACGGCCAGCCGTGGCGCCTGCATTATTTCGCCCGTTCGCCGCAATACGCAGCGTTCGCCGAGCTGTTGGCGAGCACGTTCGCCGGGCATGTGCAGTTCCACTACGGCATCGAGCCGGGTGACATGGATGCCACGTTGAGTGAATGCCTTGACCACGCTGGCAGTGCCGCACACGTGTACACCTGCGGCCCGGCGCCTTTCATGAACAAAGTGGTGGAAGTGGCGGCGCGTAGCCGTTGCGACGATGCGATCCACCTTGAACACTTCCAGGCCGATCCCGCAGCAAATGCCGGTCCGAGTGGCGGTTTTGAAGTGGAGCTGGCCAGTTCCGGCGTGGTGCTTCAGGTGCCGGCCAACGCGAGTCTGGTCGATGTGTTGCAGGCTCACGGTTGTGACATCGACACTGAATGCCGCGAAGGCATCTGCGGCACCTGCATCGTCGAGGTGCTGGACGGTGTGCCGGAGCACCGCGACAACTGTTTGTCGAACAAGGAAAAGGCGTCCAACAAACAGATTTGCGCCTGCGTTTCCCGCGCCGTTTCCGCCCGTCTGGTATTGGACATCTAACGCAGGGGAAGGCTGGCAAGCCAGCGCCGGAGCCTGTTGAATAGGGCCCGGCGGCCGTCGAAGGAGGAGACAGCCAAGGTCAGTAACATTTGCCGAACCGCTCGACGAAGCGGTCGAAAAATAACAATAAAATGCGTGAGGCTTTGCAGTGATGATGACTTCTTCGGCGGTTCGCAACGAGGCGTTCGAAAGCTGGCTGAGCCAGGTCAACCAGGCCTGCGGGCGTTTCGATGCCCGGGCCCTGGATACGGATTTCTACGGTGAGCTGGCGGAATATCGCAGCGGCGCGATCAACCTCAGTGTCGTCGACATGGCGCACGTGCACTTGTACCGCACCAGCAAGGACGTCAGTGTCAGCAGCGACGGCCACTATTACGCGGTGTTCCAGATGCGTGGCAGTTCCCGGCTGGAGCAGGGCGACAACCGCGCTCAACTGGGCACGGGCGACATCGCCCTGATCGACGCCTGCCGCCCGAGTGACATGACCTACAACGAGGATTCCCGACAGTTGTCGCTGATCCTGCCGCGTCAGGTGGTCGAGCGTGGTTCGCATTTCAATGCGGTCAACTGCGCCACACGAATCGCGGCCAGTACACCTCTGGCGGCGATGGCCAACCGCTTGGTGCTGGATACCCGGCAGCAGGAAGGCCTGGACATGCAGGAAAGCGAAGCGGTACTGGATGCGTTGGTCAGCCTGTTGTTGCCCGGGATCAGTGCCCGCGACAGCGGCGCAGATGCCCACGAGCGGCAGTTTCGCAAGATCATCGCCTACATCGACGAACACATCAGCGCCGAAGACCTGTGCCCCGAACTGATTGCCCGTGAGGTAGGGATTTCGGTGCGCGGGTTGTACCGGATGTTCTCCAAGCGCGGCCTGGTGGTGGCGCAATACATCAAGCACCGACGCCTGGATTTCTGCGCGGAAAACCTGCGCCGCTCACCTGACGAGCAGAAGCTCTCGGCGCTGTGTTACGCCTGGGGTTTTTCCGATTCCAGCTACTTCTCATCGGCGTTCAAATCCCGCTTCGGCGTCTCGCCGGGCGCTTATCGCAAGCGCTACAGCCACAACTGACCTCTCCTGCAGGAGCCGGCTTGCCGGCGATCGCGGGGCATCAGACGCCATCAATGTTGAATGTGCCGGCCTCATCGCCGGCAAGCCGGCTCCTACAGTAGATCTTCGCCGTGCACATACCTCGTGTTCGCTGCAGATCCCTGTAGGAGCCGGCTTGCCGGCGATGGCGGAGTGACAGGCGCCATTGATGTTGAATGTGCCGACCCCATCGCCAGCAAGCCGGCTCCTACAGTAGATCATCGCCGTGCACATACCTTGAGTTCGCTGCAGACCCCTGTAGGAGCCGGCTTGCTGGCGATGGCGGTGCATCAGACGCCATCAATGTTGCATGTGCCGGCCTCATCGCCAGCAAGCCGGCTCCTACAGTAGATCATCGCCGTGCACATACCTCGTGTTCGCTGCAGACCCCTGTAGGCGCCGGCTTGCCGGCGATGGCGGAGTGTCAGGCGCCATTGATGTTGAATGTGCCGGCCTCATCGCCGGCAAGCCGGCTCCTACAGTAGGTCTTCGGCGTGCACATACCTTGTGTTCGCTGCGGATCCCTGTAGGAGCCGGCTTGCTGGCGATGGCGGAGTATCAGGCACCATTGATGTTGAATGTGCCGACCTCATCGCCAGCAAGCCGGCTCCTACAGTAGATCTTCGCCGTGCACATACCTTGAGTTCGCTGCAGACCCCTGTAGGAGCCGGCTTGCCGGCGATGGCGGTCTCATGACCGCCGCAGATCCCTCAATGCCGAGACGGCTCATCCACCGGTAAATGCAGCACTTCGCGCACCAGCATGGCAATGCTGGTCACGCCCATCTTTTCCTTGATCTTGGTCCGGTGCACATCAACGGTTTTCACGCTGATGTTCAGCTCCCGGGCGATGACCTTGCTGGCCTTGCCATCGATCACCAGCATCAACACCTCCCGTTCACGGCTGGTCAGCAGGGCGAGTTTGCCTTGCAGGTGCTGGCGTTGCTGCTGATCGGCCTGGGCATGCACGGCGGTCTTCAGCGCCGCTTGTATGCGGTCGATCATCTGCTGCGGGTTGTAGGGTTTCTCGACGAAATCCAGCGCACCGTTCTTCATCGCGGTCACAGACATCGGAATGTCGCCATGGGCGGACACGAAGATCGTCGGCAGGGTGCTGCCACGCTGGTTGAGGATTTCCTGCAGCTGAAAGCCGCTGGTTTCCGGCATGCGCACGTCCAGCACCAGGCACGCCGGTTGCTTGGGGTCGTACTGGCTCAGGAACTCTTCAGCGCCGGCAAAGCATTGCGCCTGGACGCTGACCGACTCCAGCAACCAGGCCAGCGAGGTGCGCAGGTCTTTGTCGTCATCAACGATATAAACAATCGGTTTGCGGGTTTCCATCAGGGGTTGCCACGAGATTTTCTAATTATTGTTTTCGCACGCGTGCACGCTGCGGCGGACGTCGACACCTATGTTGGCGCCTTTTAGCAGAATACCCACTGCGACGGGCCCTGACGATAAAGAAACCACCTAGTCGACTAGCGGAAAGCCTACCTCGGCATGGGGATCGTAAGAATGGTTGCGCGCCACGTCGGGCTTTAGTCTTGTTCCATCACCCACGGGCCGCGAACGCGCGGTCATCCTGAAGGAAGGGGCACCGACATGGCCAACCTGAGCCAGCAGCAAATCGACTTTCGCAACGCCATGGCGCAACTGCCGGCGGCGGTGAACATCATCACCACCAACGGCCCCGGCGGACGCTGCGGCATCACCGCCAGCGCCGTGTGCTCGGTGACGGATTCGCCACCGACCGTGCTGGTGTGCGTCAACCGCAACAGCGCCACCCACGATGTGTTCCGCACCAACGGCCGGCTATGCGTCAATGTGCTGTGCGGCGAACAGGAAGAACTGGCCCGGCACTTCGCCGGCATGACCCAAGTGCCGATGGCCGAGCGGTTTGCCTGGGACTTGTGGGACGGCGGCGACACGGGCGTGCCGGTCCTGCGTGATGCACTGGTGCAGCTGGAAGGGCGGATCAGCGAGTGCAAGGAAGTCGGGTCGCATTCGGTGATGTTTGTGGAATTGTCGAAAGTGGGTGTGCGTGGGGAGGGCGATAGCCTGGTGTATTTCAACCGGTTGTTTCATCGGATTGAGCATGCTGTGGCGGCTTGCTGAAACACCGCCTTATCGTTCATCGCGGGCAAGCCCGCGATAGCGGTATGTCTTGTAAAAGATACGTTGAAAGAATGTATTAAATTAGGTGTTTTGATGATTTTTGTACCATTTATAGTTGCTGGGGAAATCGCTGGTTTATTGGGGTTACGGTCACTGCCGGGCTAAGAAAGTCAATGTGGTAGCCGGAAGATCCATCACCAATGGCTAAATGAACCCCGCTGATGCCTTCATTCATTTGTGAGTTGATTTTGTAATCTATGTTTTGAGCTATAGCCTCGTTTACGCCGATGGCGAACTCAGTCAGCTTGAGCCCCCGAGGGCCGGCCGCTAGATCCAAAAGCTTTATGTGATCCTCGTTTTTTATTTTTAGAGACGTCACGGTGTTGTCTTCAATTGATAAGAATGTATCTTCCTCCGAAATACGATCACTCAACCATTTGAGTGAGGTTTTCAAACCCTCAGGGAGTGTCGAGTTAGGCTTTCTCAGTACGGTCAGTATTCCTGCGACTTTTAACGTGCCGCTAAATGAAAATGGACATGGCTCTTGCGGGTTCATGTGAGCGTAATGGACTTCAAAGAACTCTGCCACGGACTGAACAAAATTGTGTGATACGTCTTCGGCGAGTAGTGCATAGGGTTGGGCGTGCGGGAAAACTGTGACGCGTGCATCGGCGTCGTTGCCAGTCAGAAAAAAAGATTCATTTGAATTCAGCATGTTTAACACAGACCGTTGTGTACATAATGCATTTTCAAAATTGCTGCTCAGTAAAAGCTTCAGACTATAGAGCGCGCTGGCTACAGTTGGCTCGAACACTTGAGTCGCGCAGAAAACGCTCTTCTTGTTTTTCGTGTTTTTTGCCAGTTCAAAAGTCATTTTTGCGGCATCGTTACTAAACGAAAAGACAATACTGTTTTTTGGCAGGTTTGCCAGGTCTGAAATATTGGCCGTATTGAACCCTAAATGCTTGCATTCTCTGAGGAAGTCTTCTGAGTCTGCAATAATTGATGGTTTTTCGTGGCCGAAAAGTGTCGATATCATATTCGGTAGTGACATAAAACCCTCCTTGTTTTCCAATGCGCGGTAATAATGATTGCCGCGCATTGGTATCAGTTACTCTTCAGTATGAGCCCACGCCAACGGTGCCCATCCAAAGTTATCCGGTCCCGAAGTGATCCGGTTTAGGTTTTCCTTAACGATCTCGGTATTTTTCATTTGATCTTCCTTTTTCATTTTTGGATTTTTTCTCCCGAAATTGCTTGGGAAAGAATTAATTAATACAGATTTTTTTGATGTATTAAATGGTTTGTTGGGTGTTTTTTAGAATAGTTTTGATGGTTTTTGTTCTTGGATGCTGCAGGCAGTTATTTATGTAGGATAGATCTGTAGTCTTGTTCTGAAAATTTTATGTTTTCCATATTTTGGTTGCGGCTGATGATCTTGTGTCGTTAGGTTTATTTATGGGTTTTATTTTTTTGCTCAATGTTCAAGTGCCGATTGAGGGTTTATATAGTGCATGCGTCAAAGAAATATCTGACAGACTTGTCAGTCCATCAGGCTCTATTATTGGTGGACCTGACCGAAACAAACAATCCAGACCACGCCGTCCGATTACTGCTGAAAGAGATCCTTCAGGGACTTACCGAAAAAGGCTGGCCTCAAGCACAGTTACTAACAGGGCCGCGCATTGTGTCCGCTGAAGAAAATTACGGTTTGTTGGGTTATGACCCGGAAGAAGTCACGCTTGGCAGTGAACACACCCGGTGGGTCGACGAGTATTCGCTGCTGCGAACGCAAACCACCAGCCAGATTCCGGCAGCACTTCTGCGTGCTGCTGATGCACGGCAAGCTGGCGAGACAATATTGCTGGCCGCACCAGGTATCACTTTTCGCCGCGATAGTCGGGATCGTTGGCACTGCGCAGAACCTCATCAAATGGATATCTGGGTGTTGGGTGATCCGCAGCTTTCGACGCATGAGCATTTGTTGCGCCTGGTCAGCGATATCCTGAAGTCTGCCGTTCCTGAAAAGCCATGGGTCTATAGCGACAGTCCACACCACTACACTGAGGGTGGAATCGAAGTGAATGTGTTAAATGAAGGCGCTCCCGTCGAGGTGTTGGAGTGCGGTCGCATTGCGAAGTCTTTGCTAGAGCGCTTGAAGATAGATCCGCTGCGCCATGGAGGGCTGGCGCTCGGAATGGGGCTGGATCGACTGACCATGCTACGCAAGGGCATCCCGGATATTCGCTTGCTGCGTGATCCGAACGTACGAGTGCAGGCGCAGATGCATGATTTGCATCCATGGAGTCCTGTATCACGGTTACCTTCGATTGCTCGGGATATCTCGTTGGCCGTGGCGCCAGGGCTGAGCGAGGAGATTTTGACTGAAAGGATGTTGCAGGCGGCCGGTGATTGCTCTGATTGGATCGAGGAGATGCAGATCAAGGGACGTTGGGCGTTCTCGGATTTACCCGTGCAGGCAATTGAGCGCTTGGGGCTGCTGCCGGGTCAGGAAAATGTGCTTCTGCGTGTGGTACTGTGTGATTGTTCGCGTTCAATCACAACCGCCGAGGCAAATGCCTTGTATGGAAACATCCAGGCAGCGTTGCATGAAGGAGTGCCGGGTGCGGGGTACAAGATGGATCTTGCAAAGAATTGAAGCCACCATTGTCGGGCTGTCCAGGCCATTACTGAGGAACCGCGTTATCGTTCATCGCGGGCAAGCCTCGCTCCTACAGGTGACCGGGGTGCCCGGACGGACGCGGTCACTGTAGGAGCAGCCGGGCGGCGTTCCGTTTGCTCGCGATAGCGGCAGATCAGGCGACACCGCCTTTAAATGCGAAAACTCCCGACCAACTGATTCAGCCGCCCAGCCTCGCGATCCAGCTCGGTACATGCCTGCAACGTCGATTGCAGGTTCTCCACTCCTTGCTGGTTCAGCGTGTTGATTTCGGTGATGTCCACGTTCAACGCCTCGACCACCGAGGTTTGCTCTTCAGTGGCTGCGGCGACCGATTGGTTGACGTTGTCGATCTCGCCAATGCGTTGCGTCACGCTGCCCAGTCGCGTGCCGGCGAGGTTGGCGATGCTGACGCTTTCCTCGCTGTGCTGCTGACTCTCGGTCATGGTCGTCACCGACTCACGGGCACCGATTTGCAGTGCTTCAATCATCTGCTGAATCTCCGCTGCCGAGGTCTGTGTGCGCCCGGCCAGGCTGCGCACTTCGTCGGCGACCACGGCAAAGCCGCGGCCCGCTTCACCCGCCCGTGCCGCTTCGATGGCGGCGTTGAGGGCGAGGAGGTTGGTCTGCTGGGAGATGCCTTTGATCACTTCGAGGATTTGCCCGATGTTCACGGTTTTGCTGTTCAGCGCTTCGATGTTGACGCACGACGCGCTGATTTTGCCGGACAGTTCGTTCATCACCTCAATCGTGCGCTCGACCACCTGACGCCCGTCTTCGGCCTGTTGGCGCGCGGCAGAGGCTTGCTGCGAGGCATCGGAGGCATTGTTCGCAATTTCCTGGGCTGCGGCGCCCAGTTCGTTGATCGCGGCGGCGACGCTGTTGGTGCGGGTCGATTGTTCATCGAAATTGCTCAGCGATGCGTTGGACGCCAGCAGCACACGCTTGGCGCCTTCGTTGACGCCGAGCGCCGCCGAAGACACCTCGCGAATGGAATGGTGGATACGTTCGACAAAGCGGTTGAACGCCGTCGCCAGTTGGCCTATTTCATCCCGTGATTGCACGGCCAGGCGCCGGGTCAGATCGCCTTCGCCCAGGGAAATATCCTCCATGACCCGCGTCAGCAGTTGCAGCGGCCGGGTGATGCGATACGCCGCGTACCAGATCAACACCAGGCCGAGCAGCGCCGAGCCTCCGCCCAGCAACAGCTCAAGCGCGGTGCTTCGCACGGCTTGCGCATCGAGTTCCTGTTGCAGCGTGGTGACCGGGGCGAGCAGCACGTTCTGCGGCACACCGACCAGCACGCCCCACTGCGCCGCACCGGCAATCGGTGCCAGCGGCTCAAGCACTTTGATCTGCTGTTGATCGACGAACACTTTCGGCTGGCCCTGACGCAAGGTGTCCATCACCTCGGCATTGTCCAGCGGTTGCCCGAGGCGACTGACGTCCTGGCTGTTGGCGGAAATCACCCCGCGCGGGCTGACGATGCTGATCTGCCCGTTGCCGTCGAACAGTTGAAGCGCGCTGGCTTCGCTGTTCTGTTGCAGGGCGGCGAGGTTGATGTCGAGGCCGACCACGGCGATGACCTTGTCATGGTCCAGCAGCGGGAACGCGATGCTGGTCACCAGTTTGCGGCTGCCGGAGGCCTCGTCGAAATATGGCTCCAGAACGCAGGCTTTGCGGGTGTCACGGGCACAGGTGTAGAAGGCGTTGTAGGGCGCGCCGCTGGGGCCGGGCGAGGTGTTGGCGAGCAGCGCTTCGTCGCCGATCACCGCTTGCAGTTCGCCGGGTTTGCTTTGCACCCAATACAGCGAAAAGCGCCCGGTTTCGTTGCTGCCCATGGCCGCCTGATCGACGAAACCAGCGTCGGTGCCGTCCAGGGCATCGGGTTCGAAAATGACATAAAGCCCGAGCAGGTCGGGCTTGTCGATCAGGGCCTGGTGTAGCTGGGTGCTCAGCTCCTGGCGCAGTTGTGGACGGGTAAGGTTGCCCTGATGTTGCAACTGCCTCAGGTAGAGCAGATAGCGCGACAACCCTTGGCCATATTCGTGCGTCTGCATGAAGGTGCGTTGCACCTGCATCGCTTGCACTTTGCCCAGCGCCTGCATGTGTTCCTTGGCGGCGTTGGCGAGCATTTCGCTGCTGGCCTCGGCCACTTGCTGGCTGCTCCGATGGGTTTGATACAGCGACAACCCCATCAGCAAACCCACCACCAACAGCAGGCAGAGGCCGGCGAGCAGGGCGATCTTGCTCTGAATCGTCAGGAATTTTTTGTGCATTGGAAAGGCCTTTTTCCTTGAGGCATAACACGGTCCCCTGTAGGAGCGAGCCCGCTCGCGAAAGATGTCTGGACGACGCGTTCATTCAGGCAACACGCGTCATCGTTGACGTCCATCGCGAGCGGGCTCGCTCCCACAGGGATTGCGTAGGGGCTTAGAACGTGGTGGCGAAAATCACCTGGCTGTAGAGGTTCTTGTCGTTGCTGCCCAGCTGCGTGCCACCTTCGTCGGCGCTTTTGTCCGGCTGATAGAGGCCGATCAGCGGCATCACCGTCAGGTGTTCGTTGACGTGCCATTCGGCATACAGATCGACTTCGTGGCCATCGGTATTGCCGAGGTTGCGGTCGATGGTGTCGAAGTTGAAATACATCGCACCGACCGTCAGGTTCTCCAGCGGCGAGACGGTGAACTTGACTTGCTGGATACGCGAGTTGGTGTTGAACGGGCCGGCGTAGTTACCGGCGACCTCACCCTGGAACCAGGTGCCGAAGCCACGGCTGAAGCCATAGAACAGCGTGTCATAACCTTCCGAGAAACGGCTGTAGCGGTAGCTGGCATTTGGCGTCCAGGCCACGTCGGCGAAAGTCCAGCCGGCTTCCAGGTACCAGGCGTCTTCGGTGCTGGTGTGGGGTTTGTCCTGCTTGGCGTATTCGCCGGAGAGGAACAGGTTTTGCACCCCGGCATTGCCGGCTGCGCGCAGGCTGTAGGTTTTCATGCCGTCGCGTTCAAGCTGCGAAGGGGAGGCGAATTCTTCGTCGACATCGGTGGTGTCGATGTAGGTCAAACCGACCGTGCCTGCTTCGGCGACGTGCTCAAGCGTGCCGACGTACATTTCGGTTTTCGCTTGTGCGCGGTTATCGGACTTCAACCACATCAGGTCGCCACGCCAGCCTTCCTTGCCGCCCAGGCGCAGCACGGCGGTTTCGTCGAAGGCTTTGCGCGCCGCCAGCCAGTACGCGCCTCCGCGGTTGAACTCACCGTCGGCCAGACCTTTGCCCAGGTTGAGCGCGTCGCCATTAATCAGGAAACCATCACCGACCACGATGTTCTGGCGACCGAAGGACAGGTCGACGCCGTCCTCGCCAAGCACGTCGAACAGCTTGCCCGAACGCCAGCCGAGGTAGGCGTCTTCGAATTTGGTGGTGCGTTCCGAACCGTCGCTGAAGCCTGCGGCATCGCCGTCGCCCCAGGTGCCGGAGCTGAGCAGGTTCGCCGCGCCATACGCGGTGCCGACACCGGCCAGGCCCTTGTCGAAGCTCAGGCCATATTTGATGTAGCCCTCGCGCCACGACGAAGAACCCGGGTCGAGGCGACCGGACAGCGCGTAGTTTTCCTGGCTGTGGAAGATGCCGAAGACCGCTTCCAGCGTGGCGTTCAGGTGACTGTCGTCATCGGCGTAGAGTTCGTACGCGCCGGCATGGCCGGCGCTGATCATCAGGGCAAGTGTAGAGAGACGCAGCAAGGGGGACTTGAGCATGTGTGGCATCCGTTCTTGTTCTTGAGCGCAGGTTTGCGGTCTTTTTCGATACTAAGGCGCGGAACTTTTCCGGCCTTTTGTGTGGTTGCCAAAGAGTTGGCTGTGCTTGCCAAAATGCCCGGTTTGGCAGCCTCGCCAATACGACTGGCACGCAGGGCAAAACCTGCGCATCACTGACCATCGACAATCCCTCTCAACCCTGTCGATGCACCGCTGCGTCGGCGCTCCCGTGTTGCCGCTCAATGGATGAGCGCGGATTTTCAAGGTCGTTTTCCTATGTTCACCTCGCTGCGATTGCCCCTCATCGGTCTGCTCTCACTCACCCTCGCGCACACCGCGTTGGCCGCTGACTGCGCGCCCGACCAAGGGCATGGGGCTCAGGTCTTCGCCAATGAATGCGCGGTCTGCCATTCGGTGACCAAGGGCATGACGGGAATGATGGGGCCGAACCTGGCGGGTGTGGTCGGGCGCAAATCCGGCTCGCTGGAAGGCTTCAACTATTCCCAGGCCATGCGCAGCAAAGACATCAACTGGCAGGCCGAGAACATCGCGCAACTCATCACCCAACCCCAGGCCTTCGTGCCGGGGACCTACATGCCCTACATGGGCCTGGCTTCGGCCGACGATCGCCAGGCGGTCGTGTGTTTCCTCAAAGAACAACAGTAATCAGCCCGTTATCCGGCTGAACAACATGTCTGAACCAAAGGTGATTTATGAGCAACGTTGAAATCCTGCCGCAGGTTGCTGCATTTCTTGACCGCCGCCACGGCTGCTTTATCGATGGCCAATGGGTGTTCGCCGAAGGGCCGCGCATTGCCGTGGTCAACCCGGCCACCGGACAAACCCTGTGCGAAACCCTCGACGCGCCGCTGGACGTGGTCGAGCAAGCCGTGCAGTCGTCGCATAAAGCCTTCAAGTCCGGCGTGTGGTCGGGCCTGCGCCCGGCGGACCGCGAACGTATCCTGCTGAACTTCACTGCGCTGGTAGAAGCGCATGCCGAAGAGCTGGCGCAGCTGGAAACCCTGAGCCAGGGCAAGTCGATCAACATGGCGCGCGCACTGGACCTGAACGCCACCGTGGAGTTCATGCGCTACATGTCCGGCTGGGCGACCAAGATCGAAGGGCAGACCTTTGACGTGTCGATTCCGCTTCCGCCAGGGGCGAAATTCACCGCGTTCACCAAGCGTGAGCCGGTGGGCGTGGTGGTCGGGATCGTGCCGTGGAACTTCCCGCTGCTGATCGCGGCGTGGAAGCTGATGCCGGCGCTGGCCACCGGCTGCACGGTGATCATCAAACCGGCGATGGAAACGCCGCTGACCGCCATGCGCCTGGCTGAACTGGCGCTGGAAGCGGGGATTCCAGCGGGCGTGTTCAACGTCGTCACCGGTGGCGGCGCCAATGTCGGCGGTGTGCTGACGGCGCATCCACTGGTGAGCAAAGTGTCCTTCACCGGTTCCACGGCGGTGGGCAAAAGCGTCGGTGTGGCGTGCATGGAAAACATGACGCGGTTCTCGCTGGAGCTGGGTGGCAAAAACCCGATGATCGTGTTGGCCGATGCCGACATCGAAAAAGCCGTTCAGGGCGCAATCCTCGGCGGTCTGCTGAACAACGGCCAGGTGTGTGCGGCAGCTTCGCGCTTCTACGTGCATCGCTCGATCCACGATCAATTCGTTGAAGCACTCGCCGCCGCCGTTTCGGCGATGCCCATCGGCGCAGGCATGAACGGCGAAGCGGCGATCAACCCGCTGGTCTCGCGCAAGCAGCAGCAAAGCGTGCTCAAGCACATCGAGCTGGCGCGTCGCGAAGGCGCACGGGTGGTGTCCGGGGGCGAGTTGGTGGAAGGCGAGGGCTTCTATGTGCAGCCGACCATTCTGGCCGACATCGATCACAGCATGGCGGTGGCCCGCGAAGAGGTGTTCGGCCCAGTGCTGGGGGTGATGCCGTTTGACGATGAAGACGCTGTGATCGCCCTGGCCAACGACAACCGCTACGGCCTGGCCGCGAGCCTGTGGACCAATGACCTCGGCAAAGCGATGAACCTGGTGCCGCGCATCGAGGCCGGCACCGTTTGGGTCAATGCCCACGTGCTGCTCGACCCGGCCATGCCGTTTGGTGGCGTCAAGCAGTCCGGCATGGGCCGCGAGTTCGGGCGTGCGGTGATCGAGGCCTACACCGAGCTGAAATCAGTGTGCATCGCCCACTGATTCACACCGTGGGTGCCGGCTTCGCCAGCTCGATACCGGCGTCACTCAGGCGCTTGAGGATTTCAAACAGCAGGTCGCTCTTGGTCACGCCGACGATTCTCGGGCTGCCGACGTAGCCGGTGACCGTCAGCGTGATGCCCTCGGGGGTCAGTTTGCTGAAGCGCACCATCGGCGCCGGTTTGTCGAGAATGGTCTCGTGCTCGCGGTAGGTGTTGTAGAGCAGGTCTTTCACCTGTTCGGGGTCGATGTCCAGGGGGAAGGTCAGTTCAAGTGACGCCACCCCTTGGGCGCTGCCACCCAGGGTTACGTTGCGCAGGTTTTGCGAGATCAGCTGCGAATTGGGCACGATGACGATCGAGCGGTCACTGAGCTGGATTTCGGTGGCCCGCACGTTGATCCGGCGGATGTCGCCCTCGACCCCGCTGATGCTGATCAGGTCGCCGACTTTCACCGGGCGCTCGGTCAGCAGGATCAGGCCTGAGACGAAATTCTTGACGATCTCCTGCAAGCCAAAACCAATCCCCACCGACAACGCGCTGACGATCCAGGCCAGGTTGGTCCACTGCACGCCCAACGATGACAGCGTCAGCAGAATGACCAACGCATAGCCGATGTTGGCAAACAGCGTGGTCAGCGAAGCGCGCATGCCAGGGTCCATCTCGGTTTTCGGCAGGAGCTCCTTGTCCAGCCAGCGGCCCAGCGTGCGAATCAGGTAGATGCCGATCAGCAAGGCCAGTGCGGCATTGAGCAAGTGCCCGGGGATGATGTTCAGTTTGCGCAGCCCGGCGCCGCCGAGAATGGAAAAGACGTTGGTGAGCAGTTGCCCGAGCGTCGTGCCGACCCCGCCGACGAACAGGGTGACCAGCGCCAGCAGCAAGAGTCCGGCCCGCCCGACCCCTGAAAGAACGATCGAGATCTGCTCCAGGCGCCGGTCTTCAATGCCGAGCAACTGCTTGAGCGCCTTGCCGCTGGGGCTTTTGATTGAAAAAAAGTATTCGCAGGCATCTTTGAAGCACTGCATCAGCAAATAGAAACCGGAGAGGATGAGAAAGCCCCAGACCAGTTCATAGGTGACGAACCTGGCCAGGGACACGTAACCGGTCAGGAGGGAAACCAGGCAGATCACCATCGCAAGACTGGCGAGGGTGTAAAGCACGCCCGCGAACGTCCTGCCGGCTTCATAGGCTTCGCCAGACGCCACGACGGCTCTGCGGACTTTGCCGGTGCGCCACAATAAATCCACCAGAACGCACGTAACAACCAGTGCGACGACCCCTCGACCGGCGATCACGATGCCGCTGCTCATGCCGGTTGCGTTGGTAATCTGGATCATTGTCACCAGAACCAGCAGCACGCCCGCCAGAACCCGCGGATAAGGCTTGAGTGACAGCGCCACCTGATCGGCAAGCGCTGGCAGCCGCCACGACGGGTGTTTCGTGGACAACAGGGCGCGGCTCAACGCGGTGATCAGCACGCAGGTGTAGGCGACTTTTTCGAATTCCTGGGAAAACGTCGACAGTGTCGGCGTCAGCGGAGCCTGGCGTGTGAAGACATAAAACAGCAGTTGCAGGGACAGGCCGACCGTCAGCACCGTGGCCAATACGGAAGCCAGCGCCAGGGAACTGCGGCGCAGGCGTCCTTCTGGCATCCGGTGAATGCAAAGCCACGTCAGCCCTCGTTCCGCGAGACGGCGGCCCAGCGTCCAGATAAGCAGGGCCAGCAGCAAGAGTACGCTGGTGTAGAGGCGTTGGCCCGGTTGCCAGGCCAGTTTGACGACCTCACTTGCCTGACCGAGGAACGATGCGAAGCGCTGTCGATCGTCCATCGAAGGGCTCAGGATCGGTGACCAGAATTCGGGGTTCAGGACGCTTCGGGTGCTCAGGGTCAGTTCGCTTTCCAGCATGTTGCGACGGATGCCGGCAATCTGGGTGATGAGGTCGGTGGCACTCGTTTTCAGGGTGGCCAGGGTTTTCAGGGTGGCGTCGACTTTGTTTTTTTGCTCGGTGAGCGCGACCCTTTGCGCGGTGATATCGGGCTGCTCGGCCGCGGCGTCATCGCGCGGGACAGGCCCCAGCACACCCAGTTGCGCGCGCAGTTGAGTCTGCAGGGGAAGCAGCGAGGTCGAGAGGCGATCGACATCCAGCATGAACATCTGGACGAGGTCCTGCGGGGCCTCCAGCTGGCTGTAGTTATCAACCAGCGAGATCTGTTGTTTGAGGGCGTCCAGCCGAAGTTGCAACGCCTGGAGGTCGCTTGGGGAAACGCTGGGGGGCGCGGCAACCGCCCTGGGCATTGAAATGTCCGCAGGGTCTGCCGCCAACAGCATTCCGGGGCCCGCCCCGAAAAGCGTGAAAGCGACGAAAATCATGGCTTTCAGTGCATGACGCATAGGAGTGCCTGACTCTGTTGTTAGTCATTCAGCCTATGAGGTTAGGTCATCAGTCAAACCTTCGAGCAATAGTTTGTTCGGCTGCCCCCGTTGAACGGGGGCAGGGTGGACGAATCAGACGCGTTCGAACAGCACGGCGATGCCCTGGCCGCCGCCGATGCACATGGTCGCCAGTGCATAACGGCCCTGGACGCGGTGCAGTTCGTGAATGGCCTTGGTCGCGATGATCGCGCCGGTGGCACCCACCGGATGGCCCAGCGAGATGCCCGAACCGTTAGGGTTGACCTTCTCCGGGTCGAAGCCCAGTTCCTGCGCCACGGCACAGGCTTGCGCGGCGAAGGCCTCGTTCGACTCGATGACATCCAGGTCGGCGACGGTCAGGCCGGCACGCTTGAGCACCAGACGAGTGGCGGGAATCGGGCCGAGCCCCATCAGTTCCGGCTCGACACCGGCGTGGGCATAGCCGACCAGTCGTGCCATTGGTTTGAGGCCTTGTGCGCGCACCATTTCACCGGTGGCCATGATCAACGCACCGGCGCCGTCATTCAGGCCCGAGGCGTTGCCGGCGGTGACGCTACCGTCCTTTTTGAAGGCCGGTTTCATCTTGGCCAGTTGCTCGGCATTGACCTCGGCACGCACGTGTTCGTCGGTCGCAAAGGTCACGGTGCCTTTGCGCGATGCCACTTCGATTGGCACGATCTGACTGTTGAAGCGGCCTTCGGCGATTGCCCGCGCGGCGCGCTGCTGGCTGAGCATGGCCAGTTCATCCTGGGCCTGACGCGTGATGCCGTAGCGCTCGGCGATGTTTTCCGCGGTGATGCCCATGTGGAAACCGGCAAACGGGTCTTGCAGCACGCCGAGCATGTAGTCGATGGCCTGCATGTCGCCCATGCGTGCGCCCCAACGCGCTTGCGGCAACAGATACGCGCCACGGCTCATGGATTCGACGCCACCGGCCAGCGCCGCGCCCGCATCACCGAGCATCAGGCTTTGCGCAGCACTGACGATTGCCTGCAAACCGGAACCGCAGAGGCGGTTGACGTTGAAGGCGGGTGTCTCTTTCGGCAGGCCGGCATTCATCGCCACTGCCCGGGAGATGTAGGCGTCGCGGGCTTCGGTCGGGATCACATGGCCCATCACCGCATGGCCGATGTGTTCAGGTGCCAGCCCCGAGCGCTCGATGGCGGCGCGGCAGACGTCGGTGGCCAGTTGAATCGGTGGCACGTCCTTGAGCGAGCCGCCGAAGCTGCCGATGGCGGAACGGACGGCGCTGATAACGAAAATGTCGGATGGGTTCATGTGGGTTTCCCTGGTTCGGTCTTGTGCGCGTTTGGCGCTGTTATTGGGGGCAAGAGTCTAGGGGCGGTGGTTTGGTTGGGATAGGTCGAAAGTGCTCAAGGGGGGTGGTGTTTTTTGCCATTTGCGGTGGGTGGGGGTATATCCGTTTCTTCGGTCACGGCGGCTATTGGTTTCGCCCTTACGGCGAGTCACTTTCGAAAAGCGCGAAAGTAACCAAAGCGCTTTTGCCCCTTTCGTTCGGTGCCTCGCCTAGGCTCGGCATG